>LVBO01000563.1 GCA_001604435.1 Synergistales bacterium Syner_01 | reverse complement strand
ATTTGCAGGGAGTTGCGGAGGCGACTTCGCATATTCTCATGCTTCGCATAATTCCCGCAACCCGTCGGTCCGACGATCACGATGTTGCGTGCGTGCGGGACGTAGTTGCACGACGCGAGTTCCAAGATGAAGTTGCGGTCGAGCTTCCGGTCGTCGTCGTATCGGATGTCTTCGATGCAGGCGGTCGGATTTTCGAATTTGGCCCCGTTGATCAGGCGCTGCAACCGTCCGTGCTGCCGTTTGCAGAACTCGCGGTCGACCAGCAGCGAGAAGCGGTCGTGGAAGCCCATCTCCCGGTAGCCTTCGTCGTCGTTCTGCTCCTTGAGCGCCTCGGCGATCCCCGTAAGCTTCATCTGCTTGAGCTTGTTCACGGTTTCATGCTCAAGCATGGTCGCCGCCTCCGAAATACTCCGCTCCGCGCTGGAATCCGCGCCCCCGCGCTTTCTTCCCGCCTTCTTCGGGTGTCTCGGTCCGGGGAATATCCATGTTCTTCTCGAGGATGTTCTTGAGTTGCTGGTAGGTCGGAGACGACGTTCTCGACGCGATGACGCCGCAGGCCCGTTCGAGCCGCAGGGGCCCGAACTTCTCCCGCAGGCTCAACACGCCGAGACAGGAGCGGTAGGCCTGCTGCTCGACGACCGCCCGGTCGAGAATCGCTTCGACCACCCGCCGAGTAGCCGCGCCGGTTTTCTCCGCCCAGCGCAGGAAGCGGTCGCGGTTCCAGTCTGCGAAGAAGAGCTTGCCGGGGGGCATATGCTCCGCGACGGTCGCATAGTCGCTCTTCTCCCAAAGCCTGACATGCGACGCGATCCTCCGATTCTGGTAGAATATTTCCACTGTCGCCTGCGTTGCTCTGACGTCGACCTCTTCTCCCAGGTATTCGAACGGAACGGAGTAGAATTTGCGCTGATAGGCGATGTGGCAGTTCATCTGGACCTTGGCTTTTCCCCACTGCGCCAGTTCGTAGGGGGATTCGGGAAGCGGGAGCAGAAACTCCTTTTCTTCGGCGAGAAAAGATGTCCAGCGGCTCTCGCTTTTCCCGGTCAAGGGCGCGGAATTGACATGCTCGAGAGCTGCGCGGACGTGCTGTTGCAGATCCGGGAAGGACGGAATCCGGACGTTGCGGAGCGCGGCGATGATTTTCCGCGACGAAATCAGGACGGCGTTCTCCACGGACGCCTTGTCCCTGGGCTTGCGGACGCGCGCGGGCAGTACGACCGTTCCGTAGTAGGCCGCCATCTCCTGATACGTCTTGTTTAGGTCGGGTTCGTAGAAATTGGGCCGCTTGACGCCGCTTTTGAGATTGTCCGGAACAAGCGTCTTGGGGACGCCGCCGAGGTATTGAAAGGCGTTGACATGACCGGCGATCCAGGACGGCAGCTTTTCGTCGCGGAACGGTTCGACGTAGATGATCCCGCTGCACGGCAGAACGGCAACGAACAACGACGCCTGAGACATCTTCCCGCTCTCGGCGTCGAAGAAGGCGATCCTTGTGCCGGCCCAGTCCACCTCCAGCGAGAGCGCGGGTTTGTGCTCCAGACGGATGGTTGCCTTGTGAACCTTGGCGTGCAGGTGGTAGTACCGGCGGAATTGCGTCTCCATGTAAAAGCGTTCGTTGCTTTGACGGCATTGTTCGACGTACTCCTCCCAGAGCAGCTTGAGGGTGACGTGCGCCTTCGCCAGTTCCGCATGCACATAGTCGAAGTCGGGCATCCTGACGGTCGCGTCGCGGGAAGGTGCGGCGATTTGCTGCAAGCTTTGCGCAACGGCGTTATCGTCCACTGCGTCCAGGTCTTTCAGGGTGAGCCAGCCCTGATCCCGTGCCTTTCGCAGATACAGCGACACCGTGTTTCTGGACACCCCGTGCGTGGCGGCGACCTTGCGCTGGCTCAGGCCGCTGTAAACGGCCCTGACAATGGTGAGAAAATCTGACAATTGAACCCCTCCTGAGATGAATTCCGCTTTCCGGCGGTACTTCGATCTTACAGGAGTTCGGGAGACCGGCTCAGTATCGGCGCGTCGAGTGGCTCTTCAGGTCCGCGCCAATGGCTCTAACACTCCGCGGGGGCGGCTCAGTTTCGCCGTGTTTTCCATCCTACGATTTTATCTAATCCTTTCTCGATATTTTGAACATGGATTTTGGAGATAGTTTCATGATTATATGCGATTAGCCTTTCTACGAACAGTCCAGAGGGTTGTTTCTGCCTGCGTATTAGGGCACGTTCGGACGGCTTGACAAAGTATCGTTATATAGTAATATGACTATATGAAAAGAGACGTCGAGAAGATCTTCAAAGCGCTCGCGCATGAGAAGCGGTTGGCCATTCTTCAGTGGCTCAAGGAACCCGTCAAGCACTTCCCGCCCCAGATCGACGGGGATCTCGTCAAAGACGGGGTGTGCGTTATCCGAATCGCCGAGAAGCTGAAAATAGCTCAACCGACGGCGACTCGCCATCTGCAGATTCTGGCCGATGCGGGACTGGTTATCGCAACGCGCATCGGGAAATGGACATTTTTCAGGCGGAATGAGATCTCTATTGCGAAGGCGACGGAGTATATCGCGGAAGAATTGTAGCGCGTCGTTGCAGAGAGGCTACGATGGAGCTTCCGGTTGACCGCCGTTCGAAGAGCGGAGTTGGCCGAGGAGGTCGTCAAGAGCGTGCGGGAAAGAGAGGGTGCGAAGATGCAGTTCCGTATACTGGATGTTTTTGCTGAAACAAAATACTCGGGGAACCAACTGGGCGTTTTTTTGTGCGAAACGGCGCTTCCCGAGGAAGCGATGCAGAGAATGGCCCGCGAGCTGAATTTTTCCGAGAGCGTCTTTCTTCTCTCCCGTGAGGGGGCCGACGCGCCGGTCGGCATTCGTATCTTCACTCCGGCTCACGAAGTGGATTTCGCCGGACATCCGAGCCTTGGAGCCGCGTTCGCGGCGTATAACTATTTGCTGAAAGACCGTCCCGACACCGTGCGCCTTCTTACGAAAGCAGGAATAATCCCTGTCGAAATGCCCAAGGAAGAAGGCGGTCCTCTTTGGATGCGTCAAATCCCGCCCGTCTTCGGAGAAGAGTTCGCCACGTCGGAACTCGCCGATATTCTGAGTATCGACGCCGACGCTATCTTAGGAAAGTACCCTGTTCAGGATGTTTCCACGGGGCTTCCGCATATTATCATTCCCGTGGCTACGCTTGACGCTCTTCGCGCCGCGAAGGTGAACAAAGAGAAGTACTTCCGTTTTATCGAGCATGCGCATGCGAAGAACCTCCTCCTCTTCTGTCTGGAGGCCAGGAGCGAAACGCACGACGTCAGTGTCAGGATGTTCGCCGACTACCTCGGAGTTCCGGAGGATCCTGCGACGGGAAGCGGCAACGGATGCCTTGCGGGGTACTTGGTGAAACACCGAATATTGAACTCGCGAAAGATCGAATGTGTCGTCGGCCAGGGCCACGAGATCGGGCGTCCGTCGCTGTTGTTCCTGAAAGCGGGAGAGCGCGACGACGGCGCCATCGATATCATGGTCGGCGGCAGAGTGTTCGAGATCGCGAGCGGCGAGTGGACGGTATGAGCGTCTATTTCGTCGCTTCCATCTCGGTGCGCGACCGCGAACGGTACAAGAAATATCTTGAAGGCGCGGACGCGGTGTTCCGCAGCTATGGAGGAGAGTATCTCGCCGTGGATACGGAGCCTCTGCTTCTGGAGGGGGAGTGGGACTGCGAGCGCCTGGTGCTCATTCGTTTTCCGGACGAGAGCGAATTTCGGAAGTGGTACCATTCTTCCGAGTATCAGGAACTCCTGAAACACCGCATGGCCGGCGCACGCTGCGATACGCTGCTCGTCAAGGGAACGGTGTAGTTCGACATGACGTGCCCTATCCCCCCGCTTGGCTGTTCGGCCTTTTGTTTGCACAAAGATTCCGGCCTGTGGATTGGTCGCAACCTCGATGTGCCCTTTTGCGACGGGGCACATCCTGTCAGGAGGAAGCGCGCAGGCTGGCGGACTCGTCTCCCCGCTGAGGCCGGTTCGTCGCGCGCGCGTGGATCCTGTTCACCAGCTCGGTCATCGTACGCATGGCGACGACGAGAAGCAGCAGGACGAAGGGGAGAAGGGCGATGCCGACGCGCTCCGCGACCGCGCCGAAGAGGGGCGGCATGATCGTCGTGCCTGCGTACGCGCTCGCCATTTGCAGCCCCATGATGGATTGGGAGTGCTCCGCGCCGAAATGCTCCGGCGTGGCGTGAAGCAGGCTCGGGAAGATGGGGGCGCAGCCCAGCCCGATGAGCGCGAGACCCGCGGGCGCGGCGTAGTGGAACGGGAGCGGCAGCAGCAGCGCGCCCGACAGCGCGATTCGCTGCCCGTACCGCGCCATGCGTTCGTCGCCAAGCGAATCGGTGATGCAGCCGGAAGCGAAGCGTCCGACCGTGATGCCGAGGTAGAAGAGCGCCGACCACGTCGCCGCCGTCTCGGGCGCGACTCCCTTGTGCAGCGCGACGTAGCTTCCCGCCCAGAGGCCGGTGGTGCTTTCGAGCGCGCAGTAGCAGAAAAACGCCGCGAGCATGGGCTTCGCCCCGGGAAGCCCGGCGGTCTCCCGCAGGCCGAGAGCCTTCTGCGCGGAAGCCGCGCTTCCGCCGGATCGCGTGTGCGCGCTCCATAGGGGCAGGGAAAAGATCAGGCAGATCACGAGGAGCAGCTGAAGAGCGCCTATGATCATGTACCCCGCGT
>LVBO01000562.1 GCA_001604435.1 Synergistales bacterium Syner_01 | reverse complement strand
AAGAAGATGCTGTAGCTGCCCTGCGACATCACAAGCGCCCTCCGAAGGTTGGATTCCAGCAGCCCGCCCAGCAGAAGCGCCAGGATGAACGGGCCCGGAACGAATCCCCCCCTCTTGAACAAGAACCCCAACAACCCGGCGCCCCCCATGATCAGGACGTCGAAGAAGCTGTTGTTGAGGGCGAAGGAGCCCACGGTGCACAGGACGACGACAGAAACCCACACCGTCTCCTTCCGCACGTTCAGCACCTTCGCGGAGAGCTTCGCGGTGAGCAGTCCGAAGAGCAGAATGAACGCGTTCGCGATCAGCATGAGCAGCATGATGGTCACCACGAAGTGCTGGTTGTCGGTGAACATCTTCGGCCCCGGCTGCATTCCGTACATCATCAGCGACCCTATCAGGATCGCGCTGACCGAGTCGCCCGGAATGCCGAGCGCGAGCATCGTCGTCAGGGCGCCGCCGATCACGCTGTTGTTCGCGGTGGACGCGACCGCCAACCCCTCCAGCGAGCCCTTCCCGTACTCTTCCGGATGCTTGGACATCTTGCGCGACTGCCCCCAGACCACGATCGACGCGATATCTCCGCCCGCGGCCGGCACGGCGCCGATGAGCGTCCCGATGGCCGCCGCGATCACGGTCGGACGGAAGAGCTGCTTCGCCTGCGCGCGGGTCGGGAAGACCTTCCCCAGCGACAGATTCTCCATCTTGACCTTCTCTTCCGCTTTTTCCAGCTCCGGATTTCTCTCGTAGATCTGGTTGAGCACCTCTCCGATGCCGAACATGCCGATCATCACCGGCAGAAAGGAAATTCCCGCTATAAGCTGCGTGCTGTTCAGCGTGAACCGCCGCACCGCGAGAATCGGATCGATGCCGATCGTGGAGAGGAGGAGTCCGACGCAGCCGATCAGCAGCCCCTTCACGACGGATCTGTCGGAGACGACGACCATCATCGAGAGACCGAAGAGCGCCAGCGCGAAGTATTCGGTGGGGCCGAAGCGGACGGCGAAACGGGCCAGAGGAAACGAGAAGAAGATCAGTATCAGCGTGCTGAAGACGCCGCCGATTACCGAGTAGATCACATTGACACCGAGGGCGAGACCTCCCTTGCCCTGCTTGTACAGCTCGTAGCCGTCGAGCGACTGCATGATCGACGCGGGAGTGCCGGGAGTGTTCACCAGAATCGCCGAGAGCCCTCCGGCGAAGATCGCGGAGTTCCACAGCGCGATGAGCACCGCGAACCCGTCGTTCGGCGAGAGCCAGAAGGTCATGGGCGTGAGGATGGCGATCGCCATGGTGGCGGATAGTCCGGGCAGCGCGCCGACGACCGTGCCGACGAACACGCCCGCGAACACCCAGAAGAGCGTGGAGACCGTCATGAGATCAAGAAAACCCTGAAGCCATATCATCGCGCATCCCCCCTCATATCACGAAATAAATCCGCAAAAAGCGGTAAAAGACAAGATAGACCATCAAGATGAAGACTATGGTATAGACGATGTTGAATTTGAGAGAACGCGCGTAATAAAAGTTGAGGAAGACGACCAGGAGCGCGGAAGAGAGGAAGAAATCCGAGACGCGCCACAGCGCCAGATAGGCGGCGAAGGCCGCGACCGTGACGAAAACGTTTTTGAAATTGTCGTCGATCCGGAACGTTGCGTCGGAGTCGGCGTCCTTGCTCGCGCCCCCCTTGAGAATCAACGCGGCTCCCAGGCCGATGACGAGAAACGAGACGAAAAACGGGAAAAAGCCGGGGCCGGGAACGCCGTCGGATGTCAGCGACGCGACGCCCAGCCGAAGAGAGGGGAACATGAACGCGGCGCCGATGCATACGGCCGCCGCTCCGGAGAGAACATCTTTTTTGATGCGCATGGAGCGCCACCCCCGTCGTTAAATTTCCCCGGGCCGGCGAGGCCCGGTATCGCCGACGAACAGACCGGCGAACACTGCGAGGAGACGAACGCCCGGTTCGAAACCCCGTCGCCCCCCCGCCGCCGCGGGAGAGCATGGAACATATTCTACAACACCCGAGAGTTTCGGACCGGATCACGTCGGCGATCGGAGGTTTCGGACTCGTTCGCCGACGTTTCGAAAAAGAAGAGGCGGGGCCGCTGCGGACTCGTCCCCGCCTCTTCCGGTCAAACCACTCGCTGCACGCTGCGCGGCGGAGTCTTTTTTACTTGGATATTCCCAGACTCGGGATCAAATCCGAGAACAGGTCGAGATTCGTCTGGGCGAACGCGTCCATGTCCGCGCCGTTCAGGTAGGCGTGCTCGAAGCCTCTCTTCGCCAGAAGAGACTTCATCTCCTCGCTGTTCAGAGCCTCTTCGCTCGCCTTCTCCAGGATCGCGACTATTTCGGCGGGCGTTCCCTTCGGTACTGCGAACGCGCCCCACCCCTGAATGACGACGTCGACGCCGAGTTCCTTCGCGGTCGGAATCTCCGGCAGGATGGAGGATCTCTTCTCGCCCAGAACGGCGAGCACTCTGAACTCTCCGCTCTCCACCGCGGACTGAATCTCGGAGGGGGAGACGGTGACAAGTTCGATGTTCTTGCCCATCAGCGCGGCGATCGCGGGAGCGGCGCCTTCGAACGGCACGTGGATGAACTTGCTGCCGCGCTCTCTCTCAAGAAGCGCCGCCGCGATGTGCCAGATGGAGCCCGTGCCCGAGTTTCCGGCGCGCAGCTTTTCCGGATTCCGCTTCGCGTACTCCAGGAACTCGTCGAGCGTCTTCCACTCGGAATCGGCTCTCACGGTGACGGAGGCGGGAATCGTCATCGCCCGGCCGAGGAAGGTGAAGTCGCTGCTCTTGGTGTCGGTGAAGCCGAGCGCGCTGATCATCGTCGACTCGACGGGCATATAGGCAAGAGTGTATCCGTCCGGGG
>LVBO01000561.1 GCA_001604435.1 Synergistales bacterium Syner_01 | reverse complement strand
AGCCTACAGGAGGGGTTTTACAAAGTCAAGGGGACGGAGTCTCCTCGCGCCGTTTTCCGAACGCCCGCAGCAGCAGGTACGCGCAGGCCACGGTAACCGCCGCCTGGCTCGGGATCAAAAAGATGACGGGGACGACGTTCTGCCCGAGGAAGGCCATGGCGAGCACCTTGGCCGTGAGCGCCGTCATCATGAACGAGAGAAAGACGAGATAGACCGCCCCGAGCAGCAGGCCGAACGGAACGCGTCTGAAGAGCTGCACCCCCGCCACCAGGGAGAGCGGCAGCAGGAACGCCAGGTCGAACCCCTGCACGATCAGGGTGGTGTAGTGCTCCACGGCCTTCGGAATCACCGATCCGTCGAGAAACGGCGGGACGATCACGCCGAGCCAGAGCGCGATCACGGAGCAGGATGAGAAGATGAGAAAAACGCCGCTCCACGTGTGGATTTTCTCCCCCGCGTACGCCGTGCGCACCTCGTCGAAGGAGAGGTCGGCGAGCGCGAGTCCGAAGGCGAAGGCGCTCGTTCCGGAGAGCAGGACGTAGACCGGGAAAAGCGCGCTGTACGTTCCCATGGCGAGGTAAAACGTGTAGGTCACCAGAAAGTAGAGCAGCGTCCCGGCGAGAAAGAGCTTGCGTCCCGCCGAACCGTCGCCCGCCCTCGGGTACGCCCGAAGAAGCAGCGGAACGGCGATGAAGAACGTCACGACGTCCTGGGCGATCCCCTGAGGAGCGACGTCCTCCGACATGTGTTGGTACACGCCGCGCCCGAAAATCCGCACCGTCTCGCCGCGGACCGAAACGTGCTCCCACGGTCCCGGGCCGCCCGAACCGAACATGCCGACCCCCGCCGCGATCACAGCGAACAGGGCAATTGCGAGGACGAGACACCCCGTCGTCCTCCGAAATGAAGTTCTTCGCATTCGTAGTTCACTCCCGAATCACAAAGATGGCGCGGAGGACGAAGCCGGGAAGGCCCGATCCTCCGCGCGGTGAAAAAGCTTTCCTCGCAACGGCCGAAGCCGCAACGTCTTCTTAATAGACGCCCTTCAGTCCGTTCTCCCGCAGCACCGAGTCGAGACAGCCGACGTGGTACATGTTGTGGCCGCACAGCGAGGTCAGAACGCCCGCATTGGTCACCTCGGTCTGCCGCCGCTCGGACATGCCGTCGTGCCTGTCGCC
>LVBO01000560.1 GCA_001604435.1 Synergistales bacterium Syner_01 | reverse complement strand
CGCGACGTCCTTCTCCAGACGTCCGATCAGCGCCGATTCCGACACGGCCAAAGTAACCTTGTAGACCGAAACGTCTTCCAGAACAAGACGGGCAACAATGTCGTCGATGATCTTCTCCTCGTGCATCACCCAGCAAAAGATGACGTACCTGTACTCGGAGCAGCCGAGGAAGCTGTTGAGCAGAAAAACGATGTTGTTCAGCGCCATCGCTTTCGTTTCGTCGTTCACGACAAAAGGATTCATGTTCCAACACCAGTCGCCGTCCAGAAAGACGGCGGAGTGCAGTTTTTTTAACAGCAGGGTGCACGTTGTCGTTTTCCCCGCGCCCATCGTGCCGTTGACAAGAATCAGTTTTTTCACGTCTGCTCGCCGTTATACATTTTCAAACGGTCGGAGAAGCTCCGCAACGACGGCGAATTCTTCCGACAGAGGGTCGAAGGGCGTTCCCGCGACATCGGAAGAGAGCTCGACGACCTTCAAGCCGTTCCGCGCGAACTCCGCCCCGAGCGTCTCCGGAGTAAAACACTGAAACCAGTTATAGATCGTCCGTATCCGGTCCGCTTCCACGATCGTGTACTTGTCGAGGATCACGTGTTCCTCCTCGTACTTGAAGACGTTCAAAAAACCGTAATACTCCTCCGCCGACCAGAATCCGTTCATTTGATTCCGTTCGTACGAGGCGGCTTCTTCCCGCCGGGCATAGGTCGCAAGGGAGTAGACATCCAGCAACACATGGCCGTTCGGGGCAAGCATGCCGGAAAATTTACGCAGCATCGCCTGCCGCTGCGCGGGGCTCAAGGCGGTGAAATCGCACATGATCATCAGGATCAGGTCGAATTTTTCCTCCGTCTCGAATTCGAGGTAATCGCAATGAACGTAGTCGATCGAAAGCCCCTCGCGCTCGGCGACGGAGGCCGCATGTCGAAGAGATCGCTTCGAGAAGTCGACGCCGGTCACCTTCGCCCCGCGCTTCGCGAGAGGTGTCGTATAGAGTCCGGGACCGCATCCGAAATCGACTACGGATACGCCCTCCGATACGCCGAAGCGCGAGACGATCCACTCGAGGGAACGCTCGATGAACTCGGTGTTCCGCGACGCGGCGTCCAGCGTTTCGTCGAGGTGGAACGACAACATTTTTTCCGATATATGATCATCGGTCCAGAGATCGCGCGCAGTGGAGAATGCGAACGGCCTCGGACGGGCATGGATCGCTTCGAGTTCTTGAAAAAGCACGGATTTTCCTCCTTTTCGACCGGACGAAAAAAAGGAGGGCGCTCGACGCCCTCCGATTCGACATGTTCGGTCGTCTTTACTTCGTCGCCCCGGCCTTCTCCTTCGAGTCCAGCAGGAGGCGGCAGACCTTCTCGACCATCCTCGGCAGTTCGGGCTTGGTGACGTGCGCGTCGGCGCCGGTGCCGGTGATTTTGAGCCGGACGTCCTGCACCATGATGGAGGAGAAGACGACGACCGGCATCCGCTTCAGTTCGGGGTGCTCCTTCACCTGTTTGGTGAGGGCGACGCCGTCGAGACGGGGCATTTCGACGTCGGTGACGAGGAGGTCGTAACGTTCGTTCTTCATCGCCAGGCGCTCCCAGGCATCCTTGCCGTCCGCGACGAGCGTCACGTTGTGGAAGCCGCCCTGGGTGAGCACGTCGGATATCTGCGTTCGGATGAGCGGCGAGTCCTCCGCGACGAGGATGCGGTACCGGTCGAGGTCGCCGAGGGGAGCCGCGAGCTCCGCGACCTTCTTCAGGTCGATGGAGAGGCTTCTGTCGAGGGAAGGAGCGGCCGCCTGAATGATCGCTTCGTAGTCGGGGATCAGGACGTTGCTCTCGTTTCGCTTGATGACGTAGAGAATGGACTTGCCCAGCACCGCGCTCGTCAATGTGGAATCCAACTCCGCGGCGCTGATTCCGTAGATTCGCTCGACGGCGTCGACGACGAAGCCCAGCTTGCTCTCGTTGAACTCGGCGATGATGACTTTGCTCGATTCCAGCGGGACCTTCGGCGTAATGCCGAGGTAGGCTCTGAGGTCGAGCAGGGGCATCACCTCTCCGCGGACGGACGTGATGCCGATCATGGCGGGGTGGGACTCCGGAATCGGACGGCTCCCCGGCCAGCGAAGAATTTCCCTGGTCTTATCCACGCTGATGGCGAACGCCTGTCCTCCCAAAAAGAAGACCACTACCTGCCACTCGTTGTTCTGTACCTCCATGAACGCTCCCTCCTCTGGCCGGAACGGAATCTCTCATGCTATTACAATATGATAGGCCATTCAGCCCCTGACCACAAGTCCCGCCGGCGAAGCTCCTCCGTTAGACGCGGACGCGGGGCTCCCACTGAAGGATTCCGCCGCACGCCTCTTTGGTCTTCCACTCCTGGAATTCGTCGAAGGTGCGCACGCCGTCCTCGATGACGGCTTTGTACACCTCGATGCCGACGACCTGTACCCCGCGCTCCATGCCGTCCCACTTGATCCCGAGGATACGATTTCGGAACTCGGGCGTCAGCGAGGCCGCGATCTTCTCCGCGACCCGTTCGAACTTTCCCTTGTAGACGGAGTCGTTCATGATGTGGATGATGTCGATCTTCCACGTCCGTTCGTCCGCGTCGGCGTAGAAGATGTGCCAGTCGAAGGAGCGGTCCTCCTCCCCGAGGAAGTTGTAGCATTCGATCTTCCGCACGCCCTTGCGGGAGGCGATCTTCGCCATCGCCGCAAACCCGTCCCGCAGCTGCTCTTCTACGGACGTTCCCCGGGATTCTCCGGAGTACGCGTGAAAATCGATGTCCAGGTTGCTCATCAGAAGTTCCGTCCTGACGGAGCCCACCAGATTGGCCGTCCCGCCGACGTCCTTCCAGGCCTCTTCGACGCCCAGCTCCGCGATGACCTCCTTCGCCTTCCGCAAGTTCCGTTCCGCGATACCGAGAAAGTCTTCCATGATCCCATCCCTTTGTCGTCAGATAGTTACGGATGATCGGGCGCTTTCGTCCTGATTCCTGTTTCAGGCGCCTTATAATACTCCTTTTCCTGTTTTTTTCAATGAATTCAACAGGATTTACGCTAAAACTTTTTCGGAGCTCCACGCGCATCGGTACGATCTTCGCCGATCCGCTTTTTAAGATTTGCTACGGAATCGAAAGATTGTGCGCCGCCGCTTGACTCTCACACTATGTCAAGGTGTAGGCTGTTTCTCAAAAGAGAAATCGCCGGGGAGAGCACGAAAGGAAGTGGACGCCATGTTCAATATCCTGGAAACCAGGGAAAAGCTGCCGAAGGAGTTCGTCGAACAGGGGAACGAACCGCGGATTCTCCTCAAGGGGACCGGGTACGGAATCCGCGTCATACTGCGGGACGACGCCGCGGAGGACGAACTGCTGGAGGAGGCGCGCTCCTCCGTCGACGAACTGGCCCGCATCGCGGGCGACACAGGCTTGGTGATCGACTGCAAAAAACGAAGGCTCACGCCGGACTTTCTCTCCAGCCTGCTCTGCGACTTCGTCTGGGCGGGAGGCTTCCGTGTTCTCTCCTGGGCGTCGGACGATACGGAGACGCTGGAGCTCTTCCGGAATACGGGGTTCACCGTCGGAGAGCCGATCTCCGGACGACCGGACGGAGATCGCTTCGAAACGGGGTCGCTCATCCTGACGCAATCGCTTCGCTCGGGGCAGATGGTGGAGCACGACGGCGACGTGATGCTTCTGGGGCATATGAACGAGGGAGCGGAAATACGGGCGTCCGGTAACATCTTCGTCCACGGCAGGCTCAAGGGCGTGGTCCACGCGGGAACGCGCGGCGGCGAACACGGCGTCTGGGCGGAGCGCTTCGAAGCGACGCAGGTGCGCATCGGGGGGAAGATCTGCTCCTCCCTCGGCAGGGAGAGCGCCTGGTGGGGAAAGGCGGTGCTGATCGCGCTGGAGAACGGGCAGCTCGTCGCACGGGAGTTGAAGCTCGACTCCGCGTCGTAAAAAAA
>LVBO01000559.1 GCA_001604435.1 Synergistales bacterium Syner_01 | reverse complement strand
GGCAACGTTCCCATCCGGTGCTCAAGGTATGCGCGCACCATCGACGCCGTCGCCTCAGGACGGAGCGTAATGCTCCTTTCTCCTTTATCGAGAAAAGTGTACATCTCCTTTTCGACAACATCAGTCGTGTCGCCGATTCCCCTCGAAAACAGCTCCGTATGTTCAAAAATGGGAAGATGCACTTCCGAATACCCAAAATATCTAGCCGTCTCCTGCACCATCCGAAAGACGTACGCCCATTTCCACGATTCTTCTGGAAGAATATCCCGAACTCCTTTTGGTGCGCTCATTTCCGCCATGCTTTCTCCTCCCGACCAGCGGTTTTTTGCTCCGCCGAAACACTGTTGCATTTCTTCACCTCAAAGAAAAGATGGAGACACCTCGAAGGCGAATACATTATGCAAGCGAGTATACCCATTCCTCCGGATTTTTTCCAGAGATGATATAAAAAAACAAAACCCGACCCTCGAATCGGGGCCGGGCTCGAATGCGTCGAATACGCCGCGTGATTTCAGCGCGATTCCAGCTGAAACTTGATGGCCGTCCTTTCTTCATCGTCAATGGCAATTTTCGAAAAGGCCGGTATACACACAAGATCAATACCGTTGGGAGCAACATACCCCCTTGCGATTGCAATGGATTTCACCGACTGGTTCACGGCTCCGGCGCCCACTGCCTGGACTTCGACCGCCCCTTTCTCCCGCAGTACCGCTGCAATGGCTCCCGCGACCGACTTTGGCTGTGACTTTGCAGAGACTTTGAGCACTTCCATAAGTAGCGACCTCCTTCGTAGGTTGACGATCTGCGCGTATCGGAACGCATCCAACGAATCAGGAGCCCGAAGAAACCGGTTCCCCTTCAATTCGTCGGGGCGAGAAAGCCTAAGAGTCTGCCACTAGAGTTCTCCGAAAGTTTCTAAATTAGTATAATCGCTGGAGCAAGTTCTTTGCAAGGAGCGAAGCGTTTTTTTCCGTCTTCGAAAAACACTTTGCATCAACCGATTTTTGCGAATCCGGCCACAGGACGATGAAGAACGTTCTTTTAACGGCTGATTCTCACTCTTTGTTTCCAGACTCCCGCAGGCGAAGCAGTCGATGTTCCATAACATTCAGCCGTTCACGATCACGCTCGGAAAGACGAGAAAAAAGTTTTTCCCTGGCTGTTTTCCCAAGGTTTCCTCGTCCGCCTCCCCGGTCTTTTAAACCTCCCCACGAGATTTTGTCCCGACCGCTGTACAGATCGAAGTCCGCCAGCCTGTCGCCGTTCTCCGCGTACTCCAGCCCGATGAGCAGTTCTTTGACGAGCAGCGTTGAAAGAAACGTAAAAAGACGAAGACGATATATCTGAACGGGCATCAGAATATGCGCAAAATCCTTCCCCCAGCCCTCTCCGAGGATCATGCCTATTTCCAGGGAACCGAGGACCGTACGAAAACGCTCGGCATGCTCCATGAAAAAACCCCATGAATCGTATATCCGGATTTCCATCTCGTTCCATGAGCGGTTCTCCAGTCCTTCGCTGAAATACCAGAGGCCGCGGCTCCGTAGAAACACATTCAAGTCATGGAACGGCGTCCCTTCCACAAAAAGGACGTCGTCCAGCATGTCCGTCATAGCTATGAGGCCGTTCAAAGGGGCGTACGTAAAGCAGACCGCGATCACGTTTCTTCGTGAACTCCCTAAAAGAGCCCGCAATCTCCCTCTCCGTACGGTTGCTCCGGGGATTCCTCCCCCCGCGAGATCTTTTTCGATCTGATCCAGTACACGCTCCTTGTCGCCGAAGATGCGGAAAAAGAGAATGCGGGGAAGCAGACGGACCGTTTCGAGGCGGCAGGAGCCGGCGTTGACAAGTGCGGCAAGCACCTCGTCCGACGAAGAAGAAACGATTCGGAACTCCCTGCTGCCGTCATCCTCCTTTCCGTGAAGCGCGACAATCGTCTGTCCCTCCCCGGCGCAGTCCAAGGCGCTCTCAAAGGTATGCATCGTTACGGGAAAAGCGGAGGAAAGCGCATGATCCATGGCGCTTCGGTCCCCTTTGAGGAAGAGAACACGCGGACCACCTCGAACAATCGAAAGCATCGACACCCCTCCCTACTGCATTCAAAGACCGACTCTTCTTTTATTGAGCCGAGCGTCGTTCACATATCCGGGGTACTCCAGCGCCAGAACCTCCCCGGTTTCGACATGCAACGCATGAATCGCATGAAGGCCGTTGAGAAAGAGGAACCCTTCCCGCGGCGTTTCCTCCCGGGCGGGTACATGGCCGAAAAGGTTGAAACGCCCGTACGGAGTTTGTAATTCTTGCGGTTCATGGCTTAGATTCAAATCCAAGCCGCACATATCGATTCGCCCGTTTTTTATGAAAAGGGGACTGTCCGGGAAGAACTCGCGCATACTTTCTTCGTGATCGTGATTCCCTGTAACG
>LVBO01000558.1 GCA_001604435.1 Synergistales bacterium Syner_01 | reverse complement strand
CAGGCGCAGGATCCGTAATTTTTCGAGGATGACCCCGATGCGAGGATTGGCGGCGTATCCAATCTTCAGGAGATCGCCTCCCGAAAGAACCGGGCGGACTTTGTGAAGACGCGTCAGATACTGAAGAATTCTCCGGCGCACTCTCCAGCGTTCCGTAGCGGCGCTCCAGAAGAATGCTTCCAGAGGGTCGTGTCCGCCGAGAAATTCAGCAATCTCCGAGTTGAGCGGGCTGGATCGTCCTCCCAGTGTATGTTCAGCGGCGCCCAACCCCGAGAGGCATTTTACTACAATTCCGCGTTCGGATTCAGAGAGATTCAACCGATCGAGCGCCGAAATACGTATATTTTCGGAGGACTCCATAAGCAACGCGGAGAAAAATACAAGCCATTGGCGTCCTTTGAAATCCGGGAAATCCCGGGATATTCTGGCCAGGAAAGCGCCGAGCCTGCGGAAGGTCCTGCGAGCGCTCTCGCCAATGCGAATACCAGGGAAGAGAACATCCCAAACCCCCAGCTCGCCCATCCTCCGCGCAGCAGCCCAGGGAAATTTTTCACGGAATGAAAGTTCCAGCTCGCTCCGAAGGCGGAAACCTGAAAGACGGACTAAAAGGCCGCCGCGGATGCAGCTGCGTATCAGCCGAAGCGTGTTGTCCTCAATTGTGAGACCAAGCCGCTGCTCAAGCCTCACGCCGCGAATTACTCGCGTCGGATCCTCGACGAAGCTCAGGTTATGGAGCACTTTCAGCATTTTACGGCGAAGATCCATGCGTCCTCCGAAATAATCGACCAGAACGCCTCGCGTTGACTGATTGATGGAAACAGCCATTGCATTCACCGTGAAATCTCTCCGGTACAGATCGTGTTTCAGAGAGTCGCTGAAGACTTTCGGCTGGGCTACCGGGAACTCGTAGAACTCTCTTCGAGCGGTTGCAACATCCACCTTGACGCCGCCGGAAAAAGTAATGGTCCCTGTTTTATACCGTTCGTGGACCGAGACCCTGAATCCGTCTTTTTCAAAGCTCTTGAGAAAGCGGATCGCGTCTCCCTCGACGACGATATCGAGATCGAGATTTTCTCTGCGGAGAAGAAGGTCGCGCACGATCCCTCCGACGATATAGGCCCGCATTCCCAGCTTCTCGGCCCGCTCCCCCAGAAGCGCAAGAATCGTGTTCTGCGCCGGAGGAAGCTGTTCGTCCAATAGAGGGGTGACGTCCTCCACCCATGGAAGCTCCGGAGTCGTTTCCCGCTCTTCCTTGGGGAGGGAAAGAGGATACAAGGCCTTGACGAGATCAGTCCGCGTGATGATGCCCACGATACGTCGCCCGTCCACAACAGGAAGCCTGCCGATGCTGTGGGTCGCCAAGATCCTGTGAGCCTCGCGGATGGAGGCGTCGCGCGGAACTGTAATGACTCCCTCCGTCATGAACTCGCGAATCAGCGTCTTGCCGAAGCCGTGAAGATGCGCTTTGTCAAGGTCTTTTCGGGTAATCAAACCAAGGATATTCTTCCCTTTGACTACCGGAAGCGCGGAATGGCCGTAACGGAGCATCGTCCTGTAGGCGTCGTCCACAAGAGAATCCGGGGGTACCGCCATAACCGGAGACGTCATGATATCGCCCGCGGTGAGCGATGGCTTTACAGAGTCTTTGAGAAGGTGTTCCATCTCTCTGACCAGCGGCAACGGTTTCGCGTTATGCAGCGTTACGGACGCGGCCTGGGGATGGCCTCCGCCGCCGAAGGGCTTGAGGAAAGCCGCCATGTCGAGAACCTCCTCGGAGCTTCGTCCGACGAGGTACGTCCTGGTATCCATCTTGACCGCGGCGATGGCGATGTCTGCCTCGAAATAGTCCCTGAGACGGTGGACAAAGAGCGAGAGCCCGTCTACGTACGATGGAGCGGAAACCGCCGAGAAAACCGCCTTTGCACCGTTGACGAAGCGCACCCATGCATTTTCAACAAGGGCGTCGAGTATGCGGCGTTCAAGGGCTGAAAATGTCATTTCGATGAACGAGGGGATGGAAGCGATGTCGCCTCCGATCTCCTTCAGGCGGGAAACGGCGGCGAAATCTCTCGCGGTGACGCCGCTGAAGGTCAGTCCGCCCGTGTCCTCGTAGATGCCCGTCGCGAAGAGCGTGGCTTCGTGCGGGGAAATCGGGATGCGTTTTCCCAGAAGAATTTCCACCATGAGCGTCGTGCACGCGCCGACGGGTTCTATGGCGAGAAATTCGCCGTCGATGTCGTCGTTCGAGGGGGGGTGGTGATCATAGACGTGGACAGCAATACTTTTTTTCCCGAGCAACGAGGCGAAAGGACCGATTCGTGAACGCGATCTGGCGTCAACGACGATGAGCATGGTGATTTCGTCGAACTTGACCTTTCTCGGGGTCAGCACGGTCCAATGAGAAGCGTTCTTCTTCAAAAATTCCCTTACTGTGCGGCCCGCGGAGCCCGAGAGGCACAGCTTCGCGTCCGGATAGAGCTTCTGCGCCGCAACCATGCTCGCGAGGGAGTCGAAATCGTTTCCCATATGGCTCGTTATGACCTTCACGGACGAAGTTCCTCCAAGAATGCAAGCCTTCGCGGCCAAGGAATGCGGCGTATCCGTTCTATATACGGCCCGCGGGCGGAATCCATGCAGTGAGGCTGCGAAAGAAGCGAGAACCAGTGTTCAAGCGTAAAGAAGGTGAAGGACCATCCCTTTTC
>LVBO01000557.1 GCA_001604435.1 Synergistales bacterium Syner_01 | reverse complement strand
TCGCTCAAGGAAGCGTTGAAGAGGATGGAATCCGAAGTCGTCGATATCCCGATGATCATCGGGGGAGAAGCGTTTCGGAACGGGGATACCGGAAAAGTTACGATGCCGCACCGTCACGGACATGTTCTGGCGACGTACCAAAAAGCGGGGCGGGAAGACGTGGAACGAGCCGTCGTCCGCGCTCTGGAGGCGCGGCGGCTGTGGGAAAACACGTCGTGGACGGACAGGGCTGCGGTCATGCTCAAAATCGCGGAGCTGATATGCGGTAAATACAGGAATACGCTGCTCGCGGCCACTATGGCGGGGCAGAGCAAAAACGCGTATCAGGCGGAGATCGACGCCGTCGCCGAAAGCGCGGATTTCCTTCGTTTCAACGTACGTTACGCCTCCTCTATCTATTCCGAGCAGCCGAAATCGGGAGAAGCGAGCCTCAACAGGGTGGAGTACCGCCCTCTTGAGGGGTTCGTCTATGCGGTGACGCCGTTCAATTTTACGGCGATCGCCTCGAACCTTGTTCTCGCGCCCGCGCTCATGGGGAACGTCGTCCTCTGGAAGCCCGCCACGAACTCGCTTCTTTCGAGCTACTACCTTATGAAAATCTACGAAGAGGCGGGATTGCCCGCGGGCGTGGTGAATTTTCTTCCCGGGAGCGGCGCGGTCGTCAGCGACGTCGTCCTGCGTGATCCAGCCCTTGCGGGCGTGCACTTCACCGGCTCGACGGAGGTGTTCACCACGCTTTGGAAGGGCGTCGCGGAAAATATTCGCTCATACAGGTCCTACCCCAGGCTTGTCGGAGAAACGGGGGGCAAGAACTTCATCGTCGTCCATCCTTCGGCGAATGTGCCCGCCGCGGTTACCGCCATCGTGAGAGGGGCGTTCGAGTATCAGGGGCAGAAGTGTTCGGCGGTGTCGCGCTGCTATATCCCCTCCAGTCTTCGAGCTCCCGTTCTCGAGACGCTTCGGGAGACGCTTTCCGGGATGGCGATGGGGAGCCCGGACGACTTTAGAAACTTCGTCAATGCGGTGATCGATGAAAGTTCGTTCGACAACTGCATGAGGTATATCGAACGGGTGAAACAGTCGTCCGAGGCGGAAATTCTCTTCGGAGGCGGGGGAGACAAATCGAGCGGGTATTTCGTCGAGCCGACGGTGATCGAGACGAAAAATCCGCGTTCTCTCACCATGAGCGAGGAGATTTTCGGGCCCGTGCTTACGCTCTATTTTTATAAGGACGAGGAGTACGAGCATATGCTGACTCTGTGCGACGAAACGTCCCCGTACGGTCTGACCGGCGCCGTTTTCGCCACGGACAGGGAGGCGCTGCGTCGCGCCACTACGCGATTGAAGTACGCCGCTGGGAATTTTTATGTCAATGACAAACCGACGGGCGCCGTCGTGGGGAAACAGCCCTTCGGCGGTTCCAGGGCCTCCGGCACGAACGACAAGGCCGGAAGCATGCTCAATCTGCTGCGATGGACGAGTCCGCGGACGATCAAAGAGAATCTCCAACCGCCGGAGCGTTATGAGTATCCTTTCATGAAAGAGGCGTAGAGGGGAGAAGAAGGTTGCATGAGACCGACGCGTCTTTTTTTGGAAGGACCCGGGGGACAAGGTAAAACAACGTTGCTGTTGAAAAACATGGGCGCCCTGAGGATGAACGCCGGCGGCTTCGTTGTCCGTCGCCTGCTGGATCCGGAGGGGAAGATCCGAGGTTTTTCGCTCTCCTCTCCGGGAGCGTCGGACGAGGCTTCGCTCCCTTTCGCAAAGAGTGCGGAGAACGTCTTTCTGGAACGGACGGAGTCGGGAGTGGCACAACGCCTTCATGTTCTTGAAGAGGGGATGCTCTCTCTTTTGGACGGATGCGAACATCGTAAGTTGATCGTCGTCGACGAGTTCGGGGGAATCGAGCTTCTCTTGCCGAAAATCAGGGCGCGGCTGGCGGAGATTCTGAGCGCCCGAGTTCCGTGTATCGGGGTGTTCAAGTCGCGGGACAACGCGAAAAACATGGCGGAGACGCTCGATCTTCCTTCGGAATACTTCCGGCGTTACAACGAGTTGCGGGCGCGGATCGTCGAAGATTTTCAAGCGGAGTTGCTTTTTTTCGACTCGCGAACGCGCCGGGAGACGGAGGAAGCGGTCGCTTCCTTTTGTTGCGGCCTCCAAGCCGGCGTCCCGGAACACCCGTCGGAGACGCGAGGATGAAACCTTTTCGCGCGCGATTCGCTCTGGGGGTATCGGCGATTCTTTTTTTCATAGTCTTCCTCGTTTCCATGGGCCTGGGGCGTTATTACATTCCGCCCTCGACGGTTCTCAGGGTGCTTCTGGAGCCTCTGCTTCCGTTCGATGGAGAGTGGCTCCCGCAGGCGGAAATCGTTCTTTTTCGCATACGGCTTCCGAGGGTTCTTCTCGGGGTTTTCGTCGGAGCGGGTCTCTCATGTTCGGGCGCCGTCTACCAGAACATTTTTCAAAATCCCCTGGTTTCTCCCGAGCTTCTCGGCGCATCCTCCGGAGCCGCGTTCGGGGCCGCGTTGGCCATCCACAACGGTCTTGCCTATCATGAAATATCCCTCTGCGCCTTTGCGACCGGACTCGCTGCGGTAGGGATCGTCGTACTCGTCTCTTCCCGCTCGGGAGGCCGTTCCGTACTCAAGCTTCTGCTTGCCGGGATCATGGTGAGTTCCCTCT
>LVBO01000072.1 GCA_001604435.1 Synergistales bacterium Syner_01 | reverse complement strand
TGCCGTCCACCGCCATGCCGATGGTGAGCACGATACCCGCGATGCCGGGAAGGGTCAACGTGGCCTTCAGCGAGATCAGTCCCGCGAAGACAAGAAGGATGGCGACCGCAAGGGCCGCGTCGGCTGCGACACCCAGGAGGCGATAGTACAGCAGCATGAAGAGGAAGACGAGAGACGCTCCAAGGAGACCTGCGCGAATACCGGAGTTGATGGAGTCTTCTCCGAGGCTCGGCCCCACGGAACGGTTCTCGATGACGTCGACCGCCACCGGAAGCGCTCCGGCGCGCAACATGATGGAGAGGCGGCTTGCCTCGGCTGCGGTGAAGCGGCCGGAGATCTGGGCGTTTCCGCCGGTGATGCGCTCCTGAACAACGGGAGCGGAGATGACGACGCCGTCGAGGACAATGGCGATCTGCCGTCCGATGTTCTCGGCAGTTGCGGCGTCGAAGAGCTTCGCTCCTTCGGAGCTGAAGGTGAGGGCGACGACTGCGCGTCCGAGGTTGTCGTACTGCGTCCTGGCGTCGACGAGATCTTTTCCGCCGACAAGGACTTTCCCAAGAAGGTAGTATCTTCCTTCGTCCGTCTTCGCGACGACGCCGCCCTCGACGGAGGCCGCCTGCCGCTCAAGGTCGCTCTTTTGGACCTCTATCTGCGCGACGGCCTCGTTCCAGCGCGTCTGCGCCCGTTCGAACTCGGCGTCGCTGCCGTAGTTCTTCCGCTCCGCCGCGGGAGGGATGGGCGACGTCGCCGCCGATACCTGACGAAACTCGAGAAGCGCCGTTTTGCCTATGAGTTCCAACGCAGCGTCCGGATCCTGGATACCGGGGAGGTCGACGATGATCCTGTCGTTCCCCTCCCTCTGAATAACGGGTTCCGCCACACCGTACTGGTCCACGCGATTCCGAAGCACCGCAAGAAGACGTTCGATGCTGTCCTCCGTCACCTTGCTGTCCTCGGTGTCCTTCGCCTGAAGAACGATGTGGGCGCCGCCCTTCAAATCAAGCCCCAGATTGATCCTTCCCTGAATGGGAAAGACCGAGAACAGGGCCGCAAGCACCACGATGGCGACTATTCCAAGCCGCCAGCGGTCTCGTCTCAACATAAGAATTCCCTCCGTTGTGTTCGCAAAATAAGTTGTTCATTCCCCCGCGAAAACACTCCCGCCAACGGGAACGCGGACGGGACGCGAGCGGGGGGGTCGCCTTGCGGCGACCTCCCCGTTTCCCCGCCGCACTCGCGGTCGCATCGGAAAGCGGGCGGGGCGCACTTCAGATCGAAGCGGGAGATACGGTCAGCTTTTCTCTTCTTCCTTCTCCCGTGCCGGCTCCTCCTTGGGGGCCGGAGCGGCGGGCGCGCGCTTCGAAGCCACCGCCGACTTGAGAAGGCGGACCTTCACTCCGTCGGCTATTTCGACGACAAGGCTGTCGTCGCGAACTTCACGGATGGTTCCGAAGAAACCGCCGATCGTGACCACCTGATCGCCTCTGGCGAGGGACGAGAGCAGCTCGTCCTGGGCGCGCTGCCGCTTCTTCTGGGGACGAATGATGAAGAAGTAGAAGATGACCACGAATATCGCAAGGGGAAAGAGCATTCCCATGAGACTCCCCTGTCCTCCTGCGCCGCCTGCCGCCTGTCCACACTGCTGTTCCAAAAAAAACGCCTCCTTGATATTGGGGTGCAAGGTTGCTTCGCCTTGCCCGGCAAGACGGAAAACAACCCCGATATTCTATCAAAAAAACTGCTACCGCTCCCGGTGCTTCAGGTAAAAAAGCAGTTTTTCCAGTTCGATCGAAATATCCACGCTGTAGAGCAGGACATTGTCCGGGACGGAGAGCGTGACCGGGGAGAAGTTGAGGACCCCCTTCACCGTTCCCGCGCTCACAACCTTGTCGGCAACGGACTGAGCCGCTCCCGTCGGTACGGTGATGATGACCACTTCGATGCCTTCTTCGCGCAGTACGCGGGGAGCGTCCTCGATGGAGTAGCAGGGCGTTCCCTGGATGTACGTCCCGATTTTCGAAGGGTCGACGTCGAAGAGGGCTTTTATCCGGAACTTTTCGTTCCGGAACGCCTGGTACCCCAAAAGCGCCTCGCCCAGCTTCCCCACGCCGGCCAGGCCGATGGACCAGAGCCTGGGCGACGCGAGGATACCGTCGATATGCTTGAACAAACGATCAACATGATACCCCACGCCTCGCTTGCCTATCTCGCCGAAGTACGAGAGGTCTTTTCGCACCTGACTGGCCTTGAACGAGAGCATCTCCCCCATCTCCCTGGAGGAAATCACTTTCTGCCCCTCGGCCGCGAGCTGCTCCAAAAGACGGTGATACTGGACAAGCCGCTCGACTGTGGGTTCCGCTATCTTCGTTTCCTTCATGTGCGCACATCCTTCAAGAGGTGAGGGCCGGAGGGACCGCCTCCGGCCGGAGTGATCATTCCTTCCAGGCGACGACTTCGATTTCCACAAGGGCTCCTTTAGGGAGCGCGCTCACTTCGACGAAGGACCTGGCGGGGGGCTCTTTCTCGAAATACGTCGCGTAGACGCCGTTCACCGCCGCGAAATCGTTCATGCTGGTCGCGAATACGGTCGCCTTGATCACGTCGGCGAGGGAATACCCGGCAGCCTCAAGAACAGCCTTGACATTGTTCAGGACCTGCTTCGCCTGCTCCGTTACGCCGCCCGGAACGAACTGCCCCGTCGCGGGATCGATGGGAATCTGCCCGGAGCAGAAGAGAAAGGGGCCCGCCTTGATGGCCTGGTTGTACGGCCCGACAGCTGCGGGCGCATCGGTTGTCGATATGATTTTCTTCAAAAAAAACGCCTCCTTTGAGTGAGAAAAATGATTATCGCCCTATCTGTTCGGATTGCCCCTGAACTGAGAGAGACGCGCATACGGAGCGCGGTCGAGCTCCTCGGCGATGCGAAGAAGCTGGTTGTACTTCGCGACCCGGTCGATGCGGGCGGGAGCGCCCGTCTTGATCTGTCCGGCGCCCGTCGCCACGGCAAGGTCGCTGATGAAGGAGTCGTCGGTCTCGCCCGAACGGTGCGAGATGACCGTCGCGTAGCCGTAGCGCTTGGCGAGCGCGATCACGTTGAGCGTCTCGGAGAGCGAGCCTATCTGGTTGAGCTTGATGAGAACGGCGTTGCCCACTCCTTCTTCGATGCCCCTCGACAGCTTCTCGGGGTTGGTGACGAAGAGGTCGTCGCCGACGATCTGGATCTTCGAGCCGAGGCGCTTCGTCATAATCGACCAGCCGGCCCAGTCGTCCTCCGCCATGCCGTCCTCGATGGAGAGGATCGGATAGTCCTTGCAGAGTTGCTCGTAGTAGCCCACCATCTCCTCGGGAGTAAAGGACTTTTTCTCCCCTTCGAAATGATACTTCCCGTCCTTGAAGAACTCCGATGCGGCGGGATCGAGCGCGATCGAGATGTCCTTGCCCGGCGCGTACCCGGCCTTCTCCACGGCCTCGAGGATCAGGTCGATGGCCTCGCGGTTGCTCTTCAGGTCCGGTGCGAAGCCGCCTTCGTCGCCGATGGCCGTGCTGTATCCGCGGGCATGGATGGCCTTCTTCAGGGTGTGGTACGTCTCGACGCCCATGCGCAGGGCCTCGGCGAAGGTCTCCGCGCCGTGGGGAACCAGCATGAACTCCTGGATGTCGACGTTGTTGTCCGCATGCGCGCCGCCGTTGACGACGTTCATCATCGGCGTCGGCAGCGAGAAGGGCCCGAGTCCGCCGATCCACGACCACAGGGGAAGATCGTGGTCGTCGGCCGCCGCGCGGGCCACCGCCAGCGAAACGCCGAGGACGGCGTTGGCGCCCAGCTCGCCCTTGTTGGGCGTGCCGTCGAGTTCGATCAGCGCCGCGTCGACTTCCGCCTGGTCGTCCGCGTCGAAACCCATCAGTTCCGGCGCTATCTTCTCGTTCACGTTGTTGACCGCGTTCAGCACACCCTTGCCGAGGTAGCGCCGTCCCCCGTCGCGAAGCTCGACGGCCTCGTACGTCCCTGTGGACGCCCCCGAAGGAACAGCGGCTCTTCCGGAAGCGCCGCTGTCAAGCCAGACTTCGACCTCGACCGTCGGATTGCCGCGAGAATCGAGTATCTCCCGGCCGTGCACTCCGATAATACTGCTCATTGCACCTCAACTCCTTTTCAAGTACGTTCTTCGCCCGGAGAGGCTTTTGACGCACCGGACGATTCCATCACACCATACTCTCCCGCCCGACGGGCGCGGCTTCACCACGGTTTTTCCGATGGATCCACCCGCCGCTCCTCCCGCGAAGACCATGCTTCCTCGGGCGACATTCGCTTCAGCGCCGCCTCGTCCGCGCACAGAACCTCCAGCGAGAGAACGCGCGAGGGGTAGGCAATCTCGACGGAATCGCCCATACGGACTTCCGCCGAAGGCTTGCACTGTCTTCCGTTGATTCGAACCGCCCCGACCTCGATCATCTCCTGGGCGACCGTTCTCCTTTTGACAAGCCTTGCAAGCTTCAGAAATTTATCCAATCGCATCGATACGTTCCTCCAGACACAAGACCACAGGGAAGTATATCAAAAAAACCCCCTGAATTTCAATTCTTTCACAAAGTCCCTTTTCCTCTGCCGCTCTTCAACATCCTGGCCAACTCCTGAAAGCGCATCAATTCATCGTTTTCCGCGGTTCCCCTGGAGAGTTTCGTTTTCAGCAGATCGTACTCCCGTTTGTGTTTCCGCACGGAGAGAATCTCCATCAATATCGTGTACGGATCGTTGGCCCGCTCGAGCTCGTCGCAGTAGACTCCCCCCGCGGCGATCGCCTTCATCGGAAACGTGTCGCCGATATCGTGCCAGTAGAGCTCCATCTCTTCCGCCGAAGACGCGGAGAGCAGCGCGGACGCGAGCGTCTGCAGGCGCGCATCGGAGAGCATCGACACAATGTGCACGGGATCGGCCGACCGGCGGAGATCGCAGTCCCTCCACAGGAGCGCGCACAGCGCGGCCTCGACGAG
>LVBO01000556.1 GCA_001604435.1 Synergistales bacterium Syner_01 | reverse complement strand
CACTTTTCGAGACACTCCAGTTTAATGGACGACGAGCCTTGTTGTTGCCATCGCTACTCCAGCAAGCCAGAAAAGTGAGGTGGGCGTTATGAAAAAATTCGGCAGACTTGTGTCGCTTCTGATATTGCCTCTTATTGCGGAAATCCTGTACAGCTCGTTAAAATCGTATTTTTTCAAAGCCCCTCCGATCTGGAGTTTTGAGGTGTCGCTCTTTTTGTACGGCTCTTTTTTCATGCTTGGAGCGGCATACTGTCATATGGAGAAAAAACATGTTTCGGTCGATGTGCTGAATCACTATCTCTCCCCGAAATGGCGAAGGGTACAGGGCGTTTTCTCCGAGCTCGTTGTGCTCAGCGTTGTCTTGACGATTCTTTGGGTGAGCGTTCCGGCGGCCTGGCGTTCTATGCTTATGAGAGAACGGTCGACTCACCAAACTCCGTTCAACCCGGAAATTTGGTGGTACCGGTGGATTATTCCTCTTTCATGCGCTCTTATCTCCTGGCAGGCTTTCAGGGATATGGTAGCCCTGATTTTTTTTTCCAGGCCGGAGTCTCTTTCCGGCGCTGAGTCCGAATAACGAGGTGACATCCGATGGCGCGTGAATTGTATCCTCTTTTGATGTTCGCCTCCCTTTTCCTGCTCCTTGCATTCGGCGTTCCCATTGCTTTTTCTCTTGCCGCCGTAGCCCTTATCTTCGCGTATACTCTTTGGGGGCCTGCCGCTCTGAATATCGTCGTGTCGGCCGCATGGGGGTCGATGAATAATTTCGTAATCATTGCTGTTCCTCTTTTCATTTTTATGGCTTATGTCTTGCAGAAGACCAATGTGGTCGAAGACCTTTACAAGGCGTTTTTCAAATGGTCCGGAGGCCTTCGGGGCGGCCTCGCCATAGCAACCGTGATTGTCGGCGCGGTATTGGGCGCGGTTTCGGGCGTTGTTGCCGCCGGAGTCATAGGACTTGGTCTCATTGGATTGCCTCAAATGCTGAAGCATGGGTATAACCGAAGAATGTCCCTCGGATGCGTCATGGGAGCGGGCACTCTCGGTCAGCTCATACCGCCAAGTACGAATATGGTTCTTTACGGCTGCGTCACAGGCGTTTCCATCGGCGGTCTTTTTGCAGGCGGCCTTTCGGCAGGTATCTTTCTTGCTGTCCTTTACATAGCGTATGTCTTGATAAGAGCCTATTTCAATCCTTCCTTCGCACCTTCTCTTCCTCTTGACGAACGAGCGACTTTTATGGAAAAAGTGATGGCGCTCCGCAGTGTTTTTTTGCCTGCTCTGCTGATTATTATCGTGCTTGGATCTATCCTTATGGGGATGGCAAGTCCTACCGAGGCCGCGGCGTTCGGAGCCGGCGGAGCCCTGTTTATAGGGCTTATAAAAAGGCGGCTGACATGGGATATCATCTATTCTTCATGCTATGAAACGCTTTCAGTTTCGTCGATGGTGGGATGGACGATGATAGGTGCGGGGGCGTTTGGT
>LVBO01000555.1 GCA_001604435.1 Synergistales bacterium Syner_01 | reverse complement strand
TGCGCTGCGCCCTGATGGACGACGGCGCCTCCGGAACGGAGCTGGTCGGCTTCGTCGGCGAACTCGAGTCGAGACTCTGCTCCGCAGCGGACCTCGTTCTTACTCCTTCGCATCAAGACCGCCTTTCTTTGGCGCGGCTGTACGATATCCCGCATGAGAAAATTCGAGTTGTTCCGAACGGCGCCTATACGGAGCGCGTGACGCCGGCGAGCGAGGAGCGAAAAATCACGTTGAAAGAGGCGGAGGGATTGACCGACGCGGAGAAAGAGGTTCCTGTGGCGGTGTTCATGGGGAGCGCCTCTCCGGCGAACGTCGAGGCCGCGGAGTTCATTCTTCGCGAAGTCGCCCCGGCTCTGCCGCACGTTGCCTTCTTGATCTTCGGGAGCGCCTCCGAAACGGTTTCCTGCCCGGCGCCGCAGAACGCCCGTCTTCTTGGCGTCGTGGACGAAGAGCGAAAAAATGACATCCTCTCGATGGCGGATGTCGCGCTCAACCCTCTCTTCTCGGATTGCGGGGGCAATGCGAAAATGTTCGAGTATATGGCAGCCGGTCTCCCCGTGCTTGCAACGCCTCCCGCAGCGCGCGGGATCGATCTCGGCGGCACGGAAGTCGTTGCATTCTCTTCGCGCGACCGTTTCGTCGAGGATCTGAGCGCGCTGCTCGAAGAACCCACCGAGCTTGCGCGGAGCGGCGCCGCCGGACGGTGCGTCGCCGAAGAACGGCACTCATGGGAGACGATCTCCCGCGACCTGGGAATGCTGATTGCCTGGCACGCTGTCCATCGCAAGCGAAGACGGCCTTTTTTTTCCGTGATCGTTTCCGGGTATGAACGCCCCAAGTCGCTTTCACGCATGGCTCGCCTGCTTTCAGTCCAGACCTATACCGATTTCGAGGCGCTTTTCATCGACCAGAGCCGTACTCCGTGGGACGAATCGGGAACATATCGCTCTCTCGATCTGCTCTATCACAGAATCGACGTCAAGGGAGCCGCGCGGGCCCGGAACATCGGCGCCTTTCTCTCAAGAGGAAAGGTGCTTGTTTTTCTCGACGATGACTGCGAACCATCGCCGAACTGGCTGGCGGCAGCTCGTCCATGGTTCGACGAGAAAGAGAATGCGGGGCTTGAAGGTGTGATTTGTTCCGATCTCGGGTGGAACGACGACCGCGCGCGGGGGACCGTCGCTCGAAATGATACCGCGAACTCGCGCACAACGAATTTTTTCGTCAGAACCGAGGTTTTCAACAAGGCGGGGGGATTCGACGACCTTCGCTTCGGCGAGGATATCGAGCCCGGGTTAAGACTCGATGAAGCAGGGGAAATTCCAGTGTGCCGGAACGCGTGGGTGTTCAGGGCGCCGCGCTGACTTTTCCGCGACGTGTGGTATAATTCGCGAGAGTGTAATTTTTCTGTTTTTTATTCTTTTTCGCTGTTCCGGAGAACCATTTCAGGAGGTGTTGCAGGTGAAAAGAGGGAGCATGGCATTTTCTTTCGTGTTTCTGTTCTTCTGTGTATTCGCAGTACCGGTATTTGCGGATGTTCTCCCCCGGACGACTACCGCGACTCGCGACATAGTGCTTGTCGAGGAGTTCGAGGAAAAAGAGGAGAAGACTCCTGTCGCCTCCCCTGTGTGGACCGGGATGGACGGAGAAGAGAAGGCCGCCCGCCTTGGCGTCGAAGAGATGCACAAAACCGATTTTTCCCTTTCGCTCTCTTCCGGGAAATCGGCCGAAGGCGATGTCTACGAGATCGGGGACAAAATCGAATTCAGCTTCATCTCCGACAAGGACTGCTTTGTGACGCTTCTGGACTTTACCCCTTCAGGGAAGATTTATGTGCTGTTCCCCAACAAGTGGGTGAAGGACAACTTCGTGAAAGCCGGAGAGCGCGTCGTCGTTCCGGCGGCGGGACAGCAATTCGCCATGAAGCTCGGAGGTCCCGCCGGCGTGGATATCGTCAAGGCGATAGCGACCAACGTGGAGACGAAGATACTCGATCCCGAGAACCAGAAACTTTTCGGCCCGTTCTCCGTACTGGAAGATTCCAAGGTAGCGACCAGAGACATCATTCTTTTCGAGGAAGAACCCGAGGCCGCGACAGCGGCGCCGGAAACGCCTCTTGAATGGACCGTCGCTTCGCTCGCCGTCTTCACCAAGGGGGAGTCTCCGGAAAAAGGCGGTTTCGGCGTGGCGATCGAGGACGAGTGGATCGCGAAGATCTGGGCGGACCGCGACGCCTTTCTGACCGGCGAATCCATCTTTGTGAAGCTTCAGAGCAACCGGCCCGCAACGGTCGTCTCTTTGGTGAACACCGGCGCCAGCGGCAGGGAGAACATCCTTCTTCCCGAAGGCGTTGAAAAAAGCGTGCTCCCGGGGGCCATCACGATTCTTCCCGGCAAACAGGATAAATGGAAGCTGATTGCCGCCACGGAACCGGGGGTCGATGTGTTGACCGCGGTGCTCCGGGACGAATCCGGAGCGGAGATGAAGGTCTCCTTCAGCATCGTCGTCGAGGAGTAGGGTAATCGATGAAACAGGAAGCGGGCGAAGGCGTCTTCTCCCGCTTCCTGTTTTTGTATTCGCCTCCGGATTTACACGCGAGGGAAAGGAGCGTCTTCCCTTCGGAAAGGCCGGCTCGGACAAACTATCTTAGAGGAGGTTGCATATCGTGTCGCGAAAGACTTTTCTTTGGACCGTGACGGCGCTCTTGTTGCTGGGGGCGGGAATCGTGATCGCCCAGATGGCGCTTGACGCGTTGGCCCTGAATGAAACCTCTGTGGCGGCGGAGAGCCAGGAGTTGCAGGGAGTTCAGGGCGCCGACGAGACCACGATGGTGGTACAGAAGACGAAGATGCAGAAGAGCGGCGCATCGGGGAAGAAGGCGTCGGCCTCCATGGACGAGATTCACAAGAAAAAACTGCCGCAGTACAGAGTCATCAACGGGGCGCTGGATACGCAGAAAAAGTTGTACGCGGCGCAGCGCGAAAACAGTCCCCGGGCTTCAGGCTTTGCGGCGGCACTGAAAAAGGAGATCCCGCAGGCAAAGGATTCGTTGAAGAAGCTGCGAGCGCTCACCGACCAGGAAGTTGGCTTGATCAAGTCAACGACGAAGGACGCGCAGGCAATCAAAGTAGCCGAGGCCTCGTACGCCTCGTGGAAGAGCGCCGTGGATCATCTGAAGGAACAGCCTTTGACGGAAAAGGAGTTGAAGGCGCGCAACCAGGGGATTCAAAAGAATTCGGAGATTGCCGTCGTGAATGCACACGATCAGGCGAAGACGGTGAAGTCGGAGGAGCTGGCTCCAGAGGACAAGAATCTGCTGAAGAGCAATGTCGTCGGCGGCGCAAAGAACATTTTTTCGAATATACAGCAGATCATGAGCGACATGCAGTCGGTGATGAACGCGTTCGGCGGTCTCTCCGGGACGACTGGGCTGAACGTGAACGCGCTCCAGGGACTCGGAGGGGCGTTTCAGGGCGTCGCGAAACAGATGCAGGGGTTTTTGGGCAATTACGGTCCCTTCGCTCAGACCGTAGGCGCTCTCGTCGGCGAACGGGTTTCCGTCCCGACACTTTCGATACCGGACTTTATGAGTATGGTGAAGATAGGTAGCGGCGGCGCTCCCGGATCCATTCCCTCCGTTCCTTCCGCTCCCTCCGCTCCCTCCGTACCGTCGGTTCCGGGGGTGAAGTTCAAACCTCCGTTTTAAACCGCTCCGAGGCGCGTTATGAAAGGAGGCGGGCGCATGAAGAAAGCGACGGCCGGATTGACGGTATTCGTTCTGTTGTGCGGGTTCACGCTCCTTCTCCCCGGGGGAGCTTTTGCAGTCTCCAAGGGGGAGGAGGAGATGCGGAAAGGCCTGAAGGGATACGCGGCGAAAGAGTTTGCGTCTGCGGCCGCGCGCTTCGAAAAGGCTTCGGCGCTTCTCGAAAAAGAGAAGAAACTCCCGCAGGCGGGCGACGCCGCATATAACGAAGGATTGTGCCGCAGGAACATCCCGTATGAAACGGGAAAGACGCCGGCGGATCATGCAGCGGCGATCCTCGCCGCTTTTGACCGTTCGGCCGCGCTC
>LVBO01000554.1 GCA_001604435.1 Synergistales bacterium Syner_01 | reverse complement strand
GGCTCGCTCTACGTCGTCGACGGCGGCTATACCGTCGACCCCCATGTACAGCGATTCTCACGAACCGGAGAGTTCTTGATCAAGATTCGGGTCGACAAGAAATCCATCGGCGACGACGGAATATACACTCCTTCATTTCTGGCGGTCACGGATTCGGGGAAGATTGTCGTCGCAGGCCTCACCGAGATCAGCGGCGGCGTGCCGCGCGTCCTGGTTCTATCGCCCGAGGGGGACGTCCTCTCGAAGTGGGAACCGGGAGAGATCGGAGGGATCGTGGCGCTTCCGGGAGATCGTCTGCTGATGACGAAGCCTCATCCCGAGAACGACCGGAACCCTCTCTTCGCGGTACTCGACCTGGAGGGGAACACGCTGAAGGAGTGGCCGTTCTTCGGAAGCGACCTTCCTTCGACTCCCGGCGACGAGAAAGTGTATTTCAGGCCGAAGTTTTTCACCGCCGACGCGCAGGGGAGGGTGTACGCCTACGACGATTCGGAAGACGCGGTCTGGATGTACGACGCCGAAGGGAAGTTCATGTACGCCCTTCTCGTCAGACCCCCGCTGGGCATTGTCGGCGGGATGGCGGCCTCGCCGCGCGGCGACCTGATCTTCCACGACCGTCCGAGCGGCTACGGCCCCGCGGAACCGTCGATTCACCTGTTCGAGAACGCGTTCCCCGCATCGGCGTCCGCTCTTCCTGCGCCCGAGGCCGCGCCGGAAACCACGGATGAACCTCCCGTCGCGTCGGAGGCGGCGGAGGAGAGCACTCCGCTCGAGGTCGAGCTGGCCAGGCTGAAGAAAGCGCTCGCGCTTCGGGAAGAAGCGGAACGACTTGAAAACGAGGGCGATCTTGCTGCTGCTGCGGCGAAGTACAGGGAGAGCATGCCGCTCCATGAGGATCCCGAGGTGGAGACGTATGCCGCCGGCCTGGAGGAGCGGGCGACGCTTGCGTCGATGGTGGACGCCCTCCCCGTACCGACCGGTGTTCCGGTGAAGGAAGAGCCGCCCGCGCAGGAGCCTCCGAAGGTGGTTCGTTCACCGCTCTATGGCGAGGCGGAGGCGCTCGAAAGCTCGGGAAAACGCTACGAGGCGCTTCGGAAGTACCGGGAAGCGCTCGCCTCGCAGCATGACGAAGAAATGAAGGAACATGCCGACGCTCTGGAAAAGTCGCTCGAAGGAGAGGCGCGCAAGGTCGTCGAACGGGCGGTCGCCGTACAGAAAGAGGGAAAGCTCGAAGAAGCGCTTGTTCTGTACAGGGAAAGCCTGGAAATTTACCCGATGGAGCGCATACGCGAATATGCCGAACGCCTCGACGCGCTCATCCGAAGCCGTGCGCAGGGAGGCGACGCCCGCAGCCGCGCCGAGACGATCTGGCGGCAGGCGGCGGAACTTCAGAAGGCCGAGAAGTACGAAGAGGCGCTCGTAAAATACCGCGAGGGACTCGCCATCTTCCACAACCCGGCGGTGGAGGAGCACATAGGGAAACTGGAGAATTTCATCAAGAGGAAAAAATAGCTTCGCTCGGCGTACCCGACGCATCTCGGCAGCGCGGGCGCGCTGGTGTACAATGGCATGATTCCACGGGCTGCGAATTCATTCATCGGGAACGGAGGAAATGCCATGAAACTGCTTGAAATGAACACGATCGACTTTCAGGAGTACGTCCGATCGAACGACGCCGTTATCATCCCGAGCGGCGCGTTCGAGATTTGGGGGCCGCATCTGCCGGTAGGGGCGGACACCATCATCGCCGAGGAGATCGCCAACCGCTTGGCGGAGCGAATGGGATGGCTCGTCGGTCCTACGCTGTCGGTCGGCGATTCACTCCTCTCTTGGGGGCCGGGAGCTGTGACCGTTCATCCGGACAATTTCAGGAACTACCTCGAGGATGTCTGTTCGAGCCTCGTGAAGCATGGAATCAGGAGATTCTGCTTCATCAACCCTCACGTCGGGAACGTCCCGTTGATAGGGCAGGTAGCCTGCGCGCTGAAAGCGGAACACGGAGCGGAGTCGTGCGTTTTCGACTGGTGGCGTTTCATTCAGCCTCTCTGCGCGGATATTCTCGACGGTGAGGGAATGATGGCGCACGGCCATGCGAGCGAGGCGGGGACGTCGCTTTTTCTCTACCTCCGTCCGGAGCTGGTGAAGACGGACAGACTTCTACGAACTGAGCCGAAAAAGGTGAACGCGTTTCCCGACGTGCAGGTTTTTTGGTCGATCTCCGATGTGAGCGATACCGCTATGATCGGCGATGCGACGAAAGCGAGCAGAGAAAAGGGGGAAAAGATCGTCGAAAAAGCGCTCGAACGGATGACGGAATTTCTGAGACAGTGGTGATTTTTCGCTTACGCGGGAGTCCATTCAGGCGGGCGTTTCTGGTATTATAT
>LVBO01000553.1 GCA_001604435.1 Synergistales bacterium Syner_01 | reverse complement strand
ATCTATTACGAGGTGAGAAAAAATGTCGAAAGTGGTAGGAATCGATCTTGGAACAACCAACAGCTGCATCGCTGTTCAAGAGGGGGACGTTACTACAATCATCCCCAATGCCGAAGGAAACCGGACGACGCCGTCCGTTGTCGCGTTTACGAAGGAAGGAGAGCGTCTTGTCGGACAGCTCGCCAAGCGCCAGGCTATTGTGAACGGCGACAGGACGATCATGTCCATCAAACGTGAAATGGGAACCGACCATCGGGTGACCGTCGACGGGAAGAAGTACACGCCTCAGGAAATCTCCTCGATGATCCTGCAGAAGATGAAGCGCGATGCCGAGGATTATCTCGGCGAGCCGGTGACGAAGGCTGTCATCACGGTACCCGCGTACTTTACCGACGCGCAGCGCCAGGCGACGAAGGACGCGGGAGCCATCGCCGGGCTTGAGGTGCTCCGCATCATCAACGAACCCACGGCCGCATGCCTCGCCTATGGAGAAAACAAGCAGGGCGAGCATAAGATTCTTGTTTTCGACCTTGGCGGCGGAACGTTCGACGTCTCGATCCTCGACGTCGGCGAGGGGGTTTTCGAGGTGCTCGCCACCGCCGGCGACAACCGTCTTGGCGGCGACGACTGGGATATGCGGGTTGTGGAATGGATGGTCGAGCAGTTCCGGAAGTCCGAAGGAATCGACCTGAAGAACGACCGCATGGCGTTGCAGCGGCTCCGCGAGGCTGCGGAGAAGGCGAAGGTCGAGCTCTCTTCGATGCCCGAAACGACTATTTCGCTTCCTTTCATCACGGCGAACGCCTCGGGCCCCAAGCACCTTGAGATGAGTCTCTCCCGCGCAAAGTTCGAGGAGATGACGGCAGACCTTTTGGAGCGTACAGTGAAGCCCACGCGGCAGGCGATTCAGGACTCCGGCCTGTCCGCCGGGGAGATCGACAAGATTCTCCTTGTCGGCGGTTCCACCCGCATGCCGATGGTGCAGCGGAAGATCAAGGAACTTCTCGGGAAAGACCCCACAAAGGGGATCAACCCCGACGAGTGCGTTGCGGCGGGCGCCGCGATCCAGGGAGCCATTCTCGCGGGCGATCATAAGGATATCGTCCTCGTCGACGTGACGCCGCTCTCTCTCGGACTGGAGACGCTCGGCGGCGTGTTCACGAAGATTATCGAGCGCAATACCGCCATTCCCGTGTCGAAGAGTCAGACGTTCACTACGGCGGGGAACAATCAGACGCAGGTCGAGATCGTTGTGCTCCAGGGCGAGCGCGCAATGGCCGCCGACAACGTGAAGTTGGGCAAATTCGTCCTCGACGGCATTCCTCCGGCGCCTCGCGGGATTCCTCAGATCGAGGTTACCTTCAATATCGACGTCAACGGCATACTCAACGTAAGCGCGAAGGACAAGGGGACGGGTAAGGCGCAGAATATCTCCATCCATTCGTCGAATCTCTCGAAGGACGATATCGAGCGGATGAAGAACCAGGCGGAGGAGTTCGAAGAAGAGGACAAGATGAAGCGCGAGACGGCGGAGACGAAGAACGAGGCGGACAGCGCAGCGTACGCGGCGGAACGGCTCCTTTCGGAGAACGGAGACAAGATGACCCCAGAAGAGAAGGGGAAAATCACGTCCGGAATGGAGGAGCTCCGCAGACTTCTCTCCGGAGATGACCTCGCTTCCATCCGTTCCGCAAAGGAAAACCTCGAAAAGGCGCTCCAGGAGTTCTCCACCAGGCTCTATTCCCAGGCGCAGCAGCAGGGCGACTCTTCCGCAACGGGGGGGAGCGCCTCCGACGGCGACACCGTGGACGCTGAATTCAGCGACCAGGGCCAGGCGTAGGGGAGGTGACCGTGTATGTACAGCGGAGGAGAGACCGACGACCTGTATCAAATACTGGGGGTACCCCGGGACGCTTCCGCCGCTGACATAAAGAAAGCCTACCGCCAGCTGGTACGAAAGTACCACCCCGACGCCAATCCGGGCAACAAAGATGCCGAGGAGCGTTTCAAGAAGATCAACATGGCGTACGAAGTGCTGAGCGACTCCCAGAAGCGGACCCAGTACGATCAGTTCGGCACCGTCGGCGCTATGCAGGGCGGAGGGAGTCCGTTCGAAGGATTCGGCGGCATGGGGGATATCTTCGGCGATATCTTCGACAGCGTTTTCGGCGGGGGAATGGGGCGGCGAAGAGCGAATCCCAACGCCCCCCGCCGGGGAGCCGATCTGGAGATGGAGGTCGAGGTCACTCTGCTGGAGGCGGCGACCGGAGCGGCGAAGGAATTCCAGATTCCCCGCTGGGAATCTTGCGGCGCGTGCGGCGGAACCGGCGCGAAGGCGGGCACGTCCCCCGAGAATTGCTCGCAGTGCGGCGGGCGCGGACAGGTGGAGAGCAGGCAACAGACGCCTTTCGGCCAGTTCGTCTCGGTGAATACCTGCCCCCGTTGCAACGGCTCGGGAAAGATCATCAAAGAGAAGTGCCCGGAGTGCGGGGGTCAGGGAAGAGTTCGGACGCAGCATAAAGTAGAGGTGAAAATTCCGCCGGGAGTCGATACCGGAACGCGCCTTCGGATCTCCGGCGAAGGAGAGCCCGGCGTAAACGGCGGGTCATCGGGTGATCTTTACCTCGTCGTGAGCGTTCAGGAACACCCCGATTTCAAACGAGAAGGCGGAGATTTGCATACCCGTCTCTCCATTTCCTTCCCTCAGGCGGCCTTGGGGTGTACGGTGGAGGTTCCGGTGCTTTACGGTGATCCCGAGACGCTTGACATTCCTTCCGGAACACAGCCCGGGAAGGTATTTACGATTCGAGGACGCGGCGTGCCGCGCCTGCGCGGGCCAAGGGGCAAAGGAGATCTGTTTGTCCATGTGACCGTGGATGTGCCAACGAAGCTGACGGAAAAACAGCGCGCTCTTCTTGAAGAACTGGCCAGGGAGATGAATGTCGCGGTCGAGGATTCCGGCGTTTTCGGGAAATTTTTCAGGAATCTTTTCGAGGGGTAAACCTATTTCCGGTGGATTTGTACGCCGACGGCGTATTCGCCCTGTAAAAACGCCGCTTCTTCTGCTACACTCTTTATCAGCACGAAAAGGGAGGCTGCACTAGCCTCCCTTATTTCATCTTCCGGGAGGAATTCGGCATGAACAGTTCGGCAGAAAGCTTCTGGTGGTATGTCACTCTGGAAGGGCGGCCCGGGAGCGAGGAGGTTCTGGCCTCTCTTGCGGATATGTCGGGAAGCATTGGTTCGGAGGAAACTGCCGGAGAAGCTTCCGTCCTCCTGCGGGCATACTTTCGCAGCTCCCAGGATCTGGGTTTTTGGCTCGAACGCCTTGGCGGGGCGCTGTCCCCGTGGCCGGAAGTCAGGATCGCCGATATGGGGAAAATAGAGAACAAACAGTGGCATACCGACTGGAAGGAAGCCTTCCCTCCTCTTGCAGTAGGAGAAGGGCTCGTCGTTCTGGCTCCCTGGCACAAAGGGAACGAACCCGAAGGCCGGATGCCTTTATATATCTATCCCGGGTCCGCGTTCGGCACGGGGTATCACGAGAGCACGCAAATTGTGCTGACGCTTCTGGAACGTACTGTCGTCCTCGGAGTCACTGCCGCCGACATCGGGGCCGGTTCCGGCATTCTCTCCATTGCCGCGGTCAAGCTGGGAGCCGAACATGTCAGGGCGCGGGACCTCGATCCCGCGGTGCTCTCCGAGATCAGCCATAATCTGGGATTGAACGAAATCCCTGCCGGAACGGTGGACCTTGAGGAGGGAAATCTTCTCGACGGAATGGACGAAACCGTCGATCTCCTCATGGCGAATATTATTATCGAACCGCTCCTCGAAATGCTTCCGGGCGTGCCGGCTCGATTGAAGGAGAAAGGGCGCGCTCTTTTTTCCGGTTTGCTTGTAAAGGAGCGTGAACGTTTCTGCGCTGCGCTTGAGGAAACAGGATTGCGCGTTGTCGATGAACTCTCCCTTGGCGACTGGTGGGGGGTGGCGGTGGAACCCTATGCTGCACCATCTCTCCGGTAAGAGAATCTGGATCTGCACGCTTGGATGCCGGTCCAACCAATACGAGGGCGAGGCGCTTGCCAACGCCTTCACCGAGGCGGAAGCAGTTCTGAGCGACACCCCCGACTGCGATGCGGCGGTTCTGGTGAGCTGTACCGTCACCGCGGTTGCGGATAAGAAATGCCGGCAGATGATCGGCCGTGTACGCAGGGCGTCGCCCGACGCCCTGATTGTGGCGTGCGGGTGCTGGGCGCAGAATCTCCCGGAGGAAGAGGCGCAGGCGCTCGGGATTCACCTGCTCGTAGGCAATCGGAAAAAAGAACATATTCCGTTTCTTGTCGCAGGGTTTTTGAGCGCCGGTTCCCGGCGTTTTTCAGTATGTCGGGACGATGTGCTCCGAAGTACGGAGTGGGATTCTCTTTTCCTCGCGAAGCCCTTGCTTCATACTCGTGCCTTCGTCAAAGTGCAGGACGGTTGCAACCACTTTTGCACTTACTGCGCGGTCCCGTACGCGCGAGGGTTTCCCGTCAGCCGCTCGCCGAACGATGTTCTGAAAGAGATTCGTTCCATTGTGTCTTCCGGCTGCCGCGAGGTCGTGCTTACCGGGGTGCATCTGGGACTGTACGGCGAGTACGGTGAGATATCCTTGGCGGAGCTTGTCGGAAAAGTATCTTTGGTCGAGGGGCTTCGCCGTCTTCGCTTCGGTTCGATCGAACCTCTGGGAATCGACGATGAACTGCTTGAAACGCTTGCCGGAACCTCCTCCTTCCAACCTCATCTGCATATTCCCCTCCAGAGCGGAAGCGACCGCGTGCTTGCTCTCATGAACAGGGGGTATTCGACGGCGGAGTATCGTGATATAGTGCGAAGAGTGCATGCCTTTCTCGGAGACGATGTGCACGTCAGTACCGATGTGCTCGTCGGCTTCCCCGGGGAAGACGAGCGCGCATTCGACGAGACCCTCGCATTCCTTGAAGAGTGCCGTTTCGGGAAGGTCCATGTCTTCCCTTTCTCTCCGCGCAAGGGAACGAAA
>LVBO01000552.1 GCA_001604435.1 Synergistales bacterium Syner_01 | reverse complement strand
TTCCAAGCGCCTGCATTCCGTTATTCATCTCTCTGCGACCTCCCTCGGAAGTATGTGTGTGAATCAAAGAATGTCGCGCGCTTTAACGCGCACTTTTTTACAGCTTAAGCTTCCCAGCCAGCTCTTCGACTATGCGCTCGACCAAACGGTCGAGCTGGTCGCCGTTGAGCGTCGACGGGCTCGCCTGTGTTGCGGGGCGCAATTCCTCGATCTCGCGCACGCCCCACGCCACCCGCCGGATGTTCAGCAGATGGAGCGGCCCCACGTTGTCCGACGTCGCGTTGTGCCCCGCCGCGCCGCATCCGAGCGTCATGGAGGGGAGCAGATTCGTCGTCGCGCCCACGGCTCCCAGAGAGGAGCCCGCGTTCACCACCACGCGCGACACGGGCTTCTTCAGCCCGAACTCCCGGATGACCTCGTCGTTCGAGGAGTGAATCGCCAGCGTGTGCCCCGCGCCCTCGAACGCGAGCAGCTCGATGCACAGCTCGCAGCACTTCTCCCACCCGTCCGCCGAGTAGAAGGCGAGCACCGGGCAGAGCTTCTCGTGAGAGAAGGGGTACTCCTTCCCCACGCCCATACCGTCCGCGAGAAGCAGCTTCGCCCCCTCCGGGATGACGACCCCGGCCTTTTCGGCGATGAACTTCGGGCTCTTCCCCACCGTGCGGGGATTCATTCCCCCCGACGGAGTAAAGATGGCGCGAGCCACCTTCGCCGCGTCTTCGGGCGGCAGGAAGTATGCGCCCTGCTTCTCGAATTCGGCTCTCACAACCTGTTCGATGCACGACTCCGCCACCACGGACTGCTCCGAGGCGCAGATGGTGCTGTAGTCGAACGTCTTGCTCGAAATGATTCTGCGGACGGCCTGCGGGATGTCCGCCGACCGCTCGATGAAGGCCGGCGTGTTCCCCGGGCCGACGCCGATGGCCGGAGTCCCGGAGCTGTACGCCGCCCGGACCATCCCCGACCCGCCCGTGGCCAGGATCAGCGCCACGTCCTTCGAGTGCATCAGCTCTTCCGTTCCTTCGAGGGTGACGATCGTCATGCAGCCGAAGATCCCTTCCGGGCCTCCCGCCGCGCAGACCGCCTCGGAGAGCACCTTTATCGTCTCCAGGATGCAGCCCTTCGCGCTCGGGTGCGGGGAGAAGACGATGCCGTTCCCCGCCTTCAGCGCCACCATCGCCTTGAAGATCGTCGTCGAGGTCGGGTTCGTCGAGGGGATCAGCCCCGCGACGACGCCGACGGGAACGGCGACCTCGAACATCCTGTTTTTCGTATCCTCGCGGACGATGCCGACCGTCCGGAGGTCCTTGATCGATTCGTACACGCTCTTCGCGGCGAAGAGGTTCTTGAGGGTCTTGTCCTCGGGCTTGCCGAAGCCGGTCTCCTCGTGCGCCATCCTCCCCAGCCGCTCCGCGTGCCGGCACGCCGCTTCGGCAACCGCCGCCACGAGTTCGTCGATCTTGCCCTGACTCATGGAGGCGAGGCGCTTCTGCGCCTCCTTCGCTTTCGCGACGAGGTTGCGGACCTCCTGCACGGAGAGCAGATC
>LVBO01000551.1 GCA_001604435.1 Synergistales bacterium Syner_01 | reverse complement strand
CGAGGAAGTCTTTCGCGCGCAATCCATCGAGCTGGACGAGCTGGTGAAAAACGCTCCGCCGCGCGCGGAACCGCTGCTTGAAACGGGCTCCCGCGGAACGCTCCTCAAGGATATCCCTGCGGGTATCTTCGACTCCTTGGTGTTCAGCACCGAGGAGAAGGCGCACATGGGCGACATGGAAGCGCAGAACGAACTCGGATGGATGTACGACACCGGCGAAGGAATGCCGCAAAACCACGAGGAAGCCGTCAGATGGTACCGCATGGCCGCCGAACAGGGCAACTCCGTCGCCCGGGCGAACCTTGCCTGGATGTACGAAAAAGGGCGCGGAGTCCGGCAGGACCTGCAAAAAGCGGTGGAATGGTACTCGGCGGCGGCGGAACAGGGACTCGCACGCGCGCAGAACAACCTCGGCGTGATGTACGAGTACGGTACAGGCGTTCCGAAGGATGAGAAGAAGGCATTCGAGCTCTACTCGCAAGCCGCTGAACAGGGGTACGTGATCGCGCAGACGAACCTCGGATGGATGTATGAAAACGGCAGCGGCGTCCGTCGGAACGACCGCAAGGCTGTCGAATGGTATCGCAAAGCCGCCGAGCAGGGAGATTCGCGGGCACAGACGAATCTCGGGTGGATGTACGAGAACGGCAGAGGGCTCCGCCGCGATGAGAAAAAGGCCGTCGAATGGTATCGCAAAGCCGCCGAACAAGGAAACCCGTACGCGCAGACGAACCTCGGATGGATGTACGAAAGCGGCTCCGGCGTGCGCCTGGACGAAACGGAAGCCGCGAAGTGGTACCTTCTGGCGGCGGAACAGGGGCATGCGCGGGCGCAGACCAACCTGGCCTGGCTCTATCAGAACGGCATAGGGGTGCGGCAGAGCGACGAAGAAGCGGTGCTGTGGTACACCATGGCGGCCGAACTGGGCAATTCGCGGGCGCAGACCAACCTCGGATGGATGTACGAAAAGGGCAGAGGCGTTCCTCAAGACGACAAGGAAGCGGCGGAGTGGTACCGCTTGGCGGCCGAGCAGGGGTACGCCACCGCGCAGAGCAACTTGGGATGGATGTACCTCAACGGCAGAGGAGTCGCCCAAAGCGACAAAGAAGCGTTCACATGGTTCAGCCTGGCCGCCGATCAGGGAAACGCCGCCGCCCAGAGCAATCTCGGATGGATATATGAAAACGGCAAGGGGACCGAAAAAGATATGCAGCAAGCCCTCGAATGGTACCGCAAGGCGGCGGAACAGGGGGACGATTTCGCACAGAAAGCCCTTGAACGCCTGGAACCGAAGAAATAACGAAGAGGAAACGACGCGGTACAAGAAGCCCGCTCCGGCATGGAGCGGGCTTCTTGTACCGCGCAGAGCAAGTGCCATACCGCTTCCCTTTTTTAAGGGACGAACTCGCCGATTCCATACCTTTGAATTGCGTGTGTTTTCCACGAAGATTCGGTCACGAGGTCCTCTGACTTTCCAACAATGAAAGAAACGGAAGATTCTTTTTGTGAAAAACTACACATCAGTCGATTTTCCATCTCCCTCATCATATCAAATAAGACTTTCAGCTTATCCTACATAAAATACATACTCCTGACTTGACAAAGAACGATATTAAAGTTAGAGTGATCAAACAGCAGGTGCTTTTAGTACTTGCGATACAAAAAATCTTCAAAGGAGGCAACACAGCATGTTTCGTTCAGTAACAAAGAGCAAGTTGTTCCATATTGCGGCGGCATCTCTCGTATTTTCATTTCTTACCGCGGCGCCCAGCGCGTTCGCTCACGATTTCTGGGTCAACGCCGCTCGACCCGAGAACGGCGTTCTCAAGGCGGAAATCGGATACGGGCATGACTTCCCCAAGCCCGAAACGATCGCCGAAGATCGCGTCCATCTTTTCGACTCTCTCTATCTGGCAACTCCCGAAGAGAAGATAAAACTGGTCCAGTCCGGAGAGAACTACGCTTACGAGGGAAAGAAGGAACTGACGAAAGGGAGCTACATGGTCCTGGGATACTATCACCCCACCTTCTGGTCGAACGG
>LVBO01000550.1:522-4629 GCA_001604435.1 Synergistales bacterium Syner_01 | reverse complement strand
GATTCCCTGGATGGTGCCGCCCTCGATCTGTCCCTTCACGTTGATCGGGGAGACGGCCTTGCCGACGTCGTACCCGGCGGAAACCTTGTTCACCTCGACCGCTCCCGTCGCCGGGTCGACCTCGATGTCGATGCCGACCGCGCCGACCGTGAAGTGTACCACGCTCTTCGGCGATTGACCAGTCTCGGGATCCGGATAGATCACATCCGGAGGCACGAAACTCCCCGAACCGATCACGGGGCCGCCGACATAATTGCCCGAGGGCATCATGAATCCGCTCTGGATCTGTTCGCCGATCGGCTCCGCCTTGCCTTTCTTCTTACATTTTACTATACCGTGCTCGATGGTGATACTCTCGGGCTCGGTCTCCCAGTATTCGGCGTAGAGGGCGAGCAGCTTCTCGCGCGCGTCGGTCGCCGCGCGCTTCACCGCCATGCCCATCGACCAGCACGAGCGGCTGGCGACGGTCTGCCAGTCGTACGGGTGGCTCTGCGTGTCCGGATAGTAGCACTTGATCTTCTCGATCGGGATGCCAAGCTCTTCGGAGGCCATCTGGGCGTACGCCGTATAGGCGCCCTGCCCCATGTCCATCGTCGCCGCAAGAACGTCGACCGTGCCGTCGCCGAGGATCTTCACGATCGCGGAGGACGCCGCGTCCGAAGGCATCGCGGGCGCCTTCAGCGCGAGGGCGAACCCCTTGCCGCGAATCCAGCCCTTCCGCGAGGCGGGCTCCTTCTCCTTGAGTTTGATCTTCTCCACGATCTTGTTGACGATCGTGTCGAGCGCATGCGCGTTCATCGGCATGCCCGTGCAGGTGGGAAGTCCCGGCTTCAGCATGTTCTTCAGGCGGAACTCGATCGGGTCCATGCCGATCTTCCGGGCGGCGATGTCGATGACGACTTCCATCGCGCCCATCAGCTCGGGGAGCCCGAAACCGCGGTAAGCCCCGCCGAAGGGCTTGTTCGTGTACACGGCGTAGCTGTCCGTCCAGACATTGGGCACGTAGTAGCACCCCGTCGAGGAGTACCCGGCGCTGCGCACGGGGTTCGCTCCGTACTCGGCGGAGATGCCCGTGTCGAAGTAGAAGGTGTTCTTGATCGCGGTGATCTTGCCTTCCTTGTCGATGGCGAGCTTGATTTTGGAGACGTAGGCCTGGCGTACCCAGGAGGTGAGCATCACCTCTTCGCGGGGGATGTAGAGCTTCACCGGGCGTCCCTTGACCTCGGGATTCATCGCGCCCGCGAGGCAGAGCGCCTCGACGGTCATTCCGGCCTTGCCGCCGAAACCCCCGCCGATGGGAGGGGCGATGACGCGGATCTTGTTGAGCGGATAATCGAGCCCCTTCGCCACGATCTCGCGGAGCGCGAAGGCCGACTGGGCGGAAGACCAGATCGTCAGGTTGCCGGTGGCCGGGTCCTCCTTGCAGATGCAGCAGTGCGGCTCAAGAAAACCGTGGGCGATCTGCGGACAGTTGACGGCTTCTTCGACGACATGCTCCGCCTCGGCGAAGGCCTTGTCCACGTCGCCGCGGCGAATACGGAACCAGTTGGCGATGTTCGTCCCGGGGAACGGCGTGATGAACGGCACGTGGTCGTAGGTCTCCAGCTCGGGATGGACAAGAATGGAATTGTCGGTGGCGGCCTTGACGGGATCGAAGATAGGGGGCAGGTCCTTGTACTTCGCGGAAACCTTGAGCATTCCCTCCTCGGCGGCCTCCTCGGTCTCGGCGATCACGAGCGCCACGGGCTCGCCGACGTAGCGGACCTTGCCGATGGCCAGCGGAGTGCGGTCCATGAGGTAGAGGCCGAAGCGGTGGATGAAGTCCTTGCCGGTGATCACCTTGACTACACCCTTGACCTTCATAGCCTCGGAGACGTCGACGGAGAGGATCTCCGCATGCGCTTTGGTCGAGCGGAAAGCCCTGGCGTGGAGCAACTCGGGGCCGAAGCGGAGGTCGTCGGTGAATGCAAGGGCGCCAGAAGCCTTCTCAAGGTCGTACTTCCGGGTGGTCCACGCGCCGACGCCGTTGCGCGTCACAGTCTGTTTCATCGCGGTTCCCTCCCTGTCAGCGCGCGCCGCCGGGAATATGCCCCAGCTCGCGCATCGTCTTCGCGGCCTTCTGAACGGCGCGGAAAATCGGAATGTAGCCGGTGCAGCGGCAGAGATTCCCCGCCAGGGCCACACGTATCTCCTCCTCGGAGGGATCGGGGTTCTTCCGGAGGAAGGCGTAGGTCGTCATGATCATTCCGGGGGTGCAGAAGCCGCATTGAATCGCCCCCTCCTCGATGAACGCCTGCTGAATCGGGTGCAGCTCTCCCTTCGGACCGACCAGCCCCTCGACGGTAAGGACGGATTTCCTCTCCGCCTCAAGGGCGAGCATCATGCAGGACTTCTGGGCGAGGTCGTCGACCACCACGGTGCAGGTGCCGCACTCGCCCTCTTCGCAGCCTCTCTTCACGCTGGTGACCCCATACTCCCGAAGCGCCCGCAGCAGCGTGGTGCGGGGCTCGACCGCAAGGGTCGTCTGTCTGCCGTTCAAAATGAAATGGACATCGCGCTTCATCATGCGTTCCCTCCCTGGAATCTCTCCGCGCAGAGAGAGACGGCCCGTTTCGTCAGTTCCTCGACCATGGAGAAGCGATATTCCCGGCTCGCCCGGACGTCGGTGATAGGGTTCACCGCGGCGGCCGCGGCCTTCGCGGCCTTTTCCAGAAGCGCCGCGGCGGGACTCGTTTGTCCGGCGAGGATATCCTCGGCCTCCGCGGCGCGCACAGGACGCGGCGCCACCGCGCCGTACGCCAGCCGATACTCTCTGCCCTTCTCGCCGTCGATCGCGACGCAGGCCACGCCGACCTGCGCGAGGTCGAGCGCGTTCCTGCGCCCGAGCTTGATGTAGCAGCCCGTCGAGCGGCCTTCAGGCAGAGGGAGCGTCGCGGAGACGACGATCTCTCCCGGGGTCAGGACGTTCTTCCTGGGTCCGGTGATAAAGTCGGCGAAAAGAATATCGCGCTCGCCTTCGGGGCCGTAGACGTGCAGGACGGCTTCGTAGGCGGCGAACGCGGGAATCATGTCCCCGGAAGGAACGGAGGCGCAGACGTTCCCCAGCACGGTCGCCTTGTTCCGGATCAGCGCGTCCGAGTGGGAGAGGCATGCGTCCGTCAGGGCGCCGTAGTATCTGCGGGCGTCCTCGTGCTCGGCGACCTGATTGACCGTGCACATCGCGCCGATCTTGATCCCCTTGTGGGGATAGAAGGAAATGCCGCCGAGCTCCGGAATCTCCGAGAGATCGACGAGCATCTCGGGTTGCACGGCGTGCTTGCGCATCCACACGATCACGTCCGTCCCGCCCGCCTTGATCATCGCCTTGGAACCGTATTTCCCCAGAACTTCGACAGCCGCGGCCAGCGATCTGGGGCGTTCCATTTCAAAAACCAGCATTGACATATCACCCCTTCGGTGAGGAATCAGTATGTGAAGAGGGCGTCCCCGCACCCTCTTGAAACCATGAGGAGGAGGACGCCCGTCGTAACGGAGTTATTCTTCGGCGAACGCGACGATACGCGAGATGCAGGATTCTCCGCCCACGAATCTCCACGGGAAGCAGCCGATGGTGACCCGCTTGCCGCTGAGCTGGTCGATGTCTCCCGCGACGCACTCGGCGTGGATGAGGTTGCTGGGGAAGAGGGCGATGTGCATCACCTGGTAGTCCTCTTCGGGGAAGAAGTCGTCGAGTCCCTTGCCGTACTTCTTCTTCAGGTGCGCGTCCGCCTGTCTGGCCTGGACCGGCATCCACTCGCGGATCTTCGTATTCATCGGATGGTCGGCGGAGCCGCAGTCGACGCCGATCCACTTGATCTTCTTCTTGAGCGCCCAGGTGGCGAACTCTCTGGTGGGTCCGGGATGCTTCACCATGTAGCGGACTTCGTCGGCCTCGGGCTCGTTCCAGCCGTACCGGTGATACCCGGTGTTGATGATGAGGATATCGCCCTCGCGGATGTCGGCGCGGGCCTCGAGGTCTTCGGGCGTATAGATGCCGTAGTCCTCGGCGATGTCTTTGATGTCGACGACGACGCCGGGGCCGACAAGGAAGTCCTTCAGCGGAAGGCT
>LVBO01000550.1:0-495 GCA_001604435.1 Synergistales bacterium Syner_01 | reverse complement strand
ACCGATGGGAATGGTCAGATCGTACACCTTGATATTGCTCCAGTTCTTGAGTTCGAGACTGTTGGACATAGTAAGTACCTCCTTGTGTTTTATTAAACTTGGATAAGAATTACTCGCTCAAATACTTGTCCGCGAAGGCCTCCGCGGCCTTCACGAAGGCGTCCATCGGCATGCGGACGATGCCCGCGCCGACCTGCCCCTTGCCGGGCTCCTTGTGCGCGGCCCCCGTATCGAGCACAGGGGTGATTCCCGTCTCCACGACCTTGAGGACGTCGATCCCCGTCGGCGTGCCGCGGAAATTCAGCGCGGGGATGGTGAACATGCTGTTCTCTCCCGCGGTAATCTCGTACATTTCGAGCGTGTAGTTCGCCGCGTCCTTCGGCGTGCCGCCGATGAACTGGACGATGGCGGGCGCCGCGGCGAGCGCGAAACCGCCCACGCCGTAGGTCTCCATGATGGCGCTGTCGCCGATGTCGCGGTTGGTGTCCTCGCGGG
>LVBO01000549.1 GCA_001604435.1 Synergistales bacterium Syner_01 | reverse complement strand
CCGTTCTGTCATAATAGCAGCGCCTCGGGGGCGTTGAAAGCAAGCGCCCCGGAGGCGTTCGAAACGTGTGCAGGGAGGGTATTTCATGGGAAACAACAGCGTCTTCGCCGTCTTCGACCTGGAGACGAACGGATTCAAAGGGGCTTCGACAGTCTCCGCCTCGTCGATCGTCTTCACCGCGGAGGGGAGGATCGTCGACTTTTTCAACCGCTTCTATCACTCGGAAGAACGTCCCGATCATCGGACCGAGCGGGTTCACGGGCTCACGCCGGAGCGGATCGTCCATTTTCGCGAGGAAGAACGCTACCCCTCCTATTTCCTGGAGGACTGGCCGAGCCTCGCCGCATTCTGGGAGCGATGGAACCCCGAGGGGATCGTCGTCCACAATCTCTCGTTCGACCTCTCCTTTCTTCCTCGCGAGGCTGCGCGGGGAAGAAAGTGGTGGTGTTCGATGCGGGGACTCACCGACTTCTGCAAAATCCCCAAGAATACGGACCGGGAGGGCGAATGGAAGTGGCCGCGCCTCTCCGAGGCGGTCCGCATCGCGCGGGAACGCCTGCTCGAACCGCTTCCGCTGGCGGAGGCGGAGGAAGCCGTGGGACCGGCCCTCGGACACTACGGTCTCAGCGACTGCTTCGAACTGTACGGGCTCTTCGTCAGGGTCCTGAACCACGCGCCGGAACGGGTGTGTTTTCGCCCCGCTTCCGCCGCGCAGATCTCCCCCCGGCGGGAACGCTACCCTCTGCCCTCGGCCGTTCGCGATGCGTTCGTCAGGGAGCGCCTCGACTATTCGGCGCGCGTCGCCGAGGCCGCGGGAGATGGCGAACGGAGCCGGAAACTTCGCTCGCTCGCGGAGGACGGCTAACCCCTTCGAGACAGCGGACTGCAAACCGCGGATTCGCGAGCGCGCCTACACACTGAGAATGCACCCCGGACCGAATCCACTGAAACGCTTAGAGTAACGCTCTCTCGTGCATCGAGCATATCGCTCCACCTCCCGATACAGGTTATTTTGTATAATGAACTGAAGCCGCCGACTTTGCAAGAGGCGACGGCACGAGAGGAGAGAAATCGAAATGTACTTTATCGAAGGACAATCGCACGACCCCGCGTTCAACCTCGCGCTTGAAGAACACCTGTACAGGAGCGTCGACGAAGGACACCCCGGCTACTTCCTGCTGTGGCGGAACGCCCCCTCGATCATCGTCGGGCGCTTCCAGAACACGGCCCAGGAGGTGAACCGCCCCTTCGTCGAGGAGCGCGGCATCAACGTCGTCAGGCGGATATCGGGCGGCGGCGCGGTCTACCACGACCTTGGAAATGTGAACTACTCGTTCATCGTCCCCAACGACGAGGGCGCCCCCTTCGACTTCGCGCGCCATGCCCGGCCGGTGATCGACGCCCTCGCGAAACTCGGCGTCGCCGCCGAAAGCGGCGGTCGCAACGACCTTGTAATCGACGGACGCAAGTTCTCCGGCAGCGCCCAGCACATGGACCGGCGCAGGCTGCTCCACCACGGCACGCTGCTCTTCGACTCCGACCTCTCGGTCCTCGAACAGGCGCTCAACGTCGACGAGGAGAAGTTCACCTCGAAGGGATTCAAATCCGTCCGGAGTCGCGTGACCAACATCCTCCCCATGCTGCCGAAGCCCATCTCCGTGAGCGAGTTCATCGACGCCCTTCGGAGCTCTCTCTCCGGGACCGAAACCTCTTCGCTCGACGAGACGCACGTTGCGGCAATCCACCGCCTTCGGGACGAGAAGTACGCGACGTGGGAGTGGAACTGGGGGGCCTCCCCCGAGTTCACCGAGCGCAAGGTCCGCCGCTTCCCGTGGGGGAAGGTGGAGGCGCTCCTGAACGTGAAAGAAGGGGTCATCCGACAGGCGCGATTCTACGGCGACTACTTCGGCGCGGAGAACCGGGAGGAGATCGAACGTGCGCTCGAAGGGCGTCTCTACCGGGAAGATGCGCTCCGCAAAACACTGGAAGGATTCCCGCTGGAGCGCTCGTTCAAGGGAGCGAGCACGGAAGAGTTTCTGGCCTTTTTGCTGTCCTGAACCGCCGATCTTCAGAGGGCTGCGACCGAAGCGTCGGAAGCTCTCCGGAACAGGCGGGCGCAGTCGCCGC
>LVBO01000548.1 GCA_001604435.1 Synergistales bacterium Syner_01 | reverse complement strand
CGGGAAACGCCGCGCGCTCCGTCTCCGGGACGCCCGATGTGGATTTTTCGAATCTCTCGCTTCTTCCCGGAAAGTGGACGCCGCAGGATCTCATGCTCCAGGTGGGGAGCGGTATCCTGGTGACCGAGCTGCTCGGGCTCCATACGATGAATCCGGTGAGCGGCGATTTTTCGCTCGGGATCAAAGGTGTGCGCATTAAAGACGGATCGCTTGCGGAACCCGTCGCAGGAATGACGGTTGCCGGAAACCTCAAGGATGTGCTGCGCGCAATCGATCTCGTCGGCAATGATTTTAAATTTTTCGGGAGCATCGGCTCCTGCTCTTTGGTGATTCGTGATGTTGCGGCCGCGGGAACGTAACGTCGCGCGTCTTCTTCTCCTGCTCTTCTTCGCCCTGTTCCTTCCGGCCGAGGCGGAGAGCGCGATGCAGCTCTTCTCGGGCAATCAGTGCCTGGGAAATGTCGGCTCCGTACGGCAGGGGGCGCATACGCTCGTTTCCGCGACGGAAATGGCGTCTCTCCTGGAGTTTCCCGCCGTCGCGAAGGACGACACGCTCGTCGTGACGGCCGGGAGAAACAAGATCCAGCTCGTTTCCGGCGCCTCCGCGGCATGGCTTGATGTGGAACTGGTCCCGCTCGCCGCATCGTGCGTTCAACGGGACGGACAGTGGTTTCTGGAAAGCGGGTCGGCGCTCAAGCTCTTTAATTCGCTTCTCGCACGTTCCGGAAAAAACGTTGTGCTGCGCTGGGGAACCGAAACGAGCGGAGGAACGCCGCCGCCTGCGGTAACGCCTCCTGCGCCTCCGAAGACGCCGCCTTCTCCCGTTCCCGAAGCTCCGGCCGCCTCCGCCCCTTCTTCCGTCCGCCCGATTCTGAAAGGGGTCCGTTGGGGGATCGACGACGAGAAAATCCGTGCCGTACTGGACTTCGAAGGAAACGGCGAGCCGGAAGTTCAGCGAAGCGCAGGCGGCGTCAAGATATTCTTCTCTTCGGGCCCCTGGCCCGTTCCCGGAATCCCTTCTCCGTACCGGGAGGTGAATGCGGGAGCGATGAATTTCGGCGACAGGCTGCTGATCGACCTCGGTTCGTCTCTTTCCGTCCATGAGATCATCTCTCTGGATG
>LVBO01000547.1 GCA_001604435.1 Synergistales bacterium Syner_01 | reverse complement strand
TCTTCCTCCTTGATCTTCTTCAAAAGCCAGTTCGAGAATCGTGTGGACGGTCCGTTCGTCGGAGAGTCCCGCTTCCCGGCACTGGCGCAAAAATCCTCCGTCCGGCGTGATGTCGGGGTTGGGATTCACGTCGAGCACGTAGAGCGTCCCGTGCCGTTCACGCATGTCCACCCGGAAGTACCCTTTGCAGCCAAGCGCACGGCCCGCAGCCTCCGCGAGCTGCGTACGGGCCGTTTCCGATGCAGGCGACGGAGAACTCGCGTCCGGGAATGAACTCCTCCGCCCGGACTCCGCGTGGGAACACGGCGAGCTTCTCCAGGACCGTCCGAAGCAGCGCGCGCTCTTCCCGCACGAGCGAGGAGGCGTCGATGCCGACGCTTCCGTCCTCCATCAGAGGTTTGACGAATACCGGCAAGCGAAGAGACGACAAGAGTTCAGGATCGAAACCGGGATGGAGCGAGCATCCTTCGGGGACAGGGATTCCCGCGTTCTTGAGCGTCTGCGAGCACGTTTCTTTCGAGAGGCATGTTCGCAGTACCCTCGACGGATTGCCGGTACAGGGGATGGACATCTCCTCGACGAGCGCGCGGAAGTGGTGTTCGGAGCCGCTGTCGCAGCCGAACCCTTCGAAGATGTTGAAGACGCAGCGCGTCCTGGTCGAGTGGACAATCTGTTGGATGCGCTCCGGAGATCGGAGGATTTCGGGCGTGATATCGAGCGGCGCCGGGGCGTACCCATGTGCCCGCAGAATGCCGGAGACGAACTCTCGCCCGCGGAGCGCGTCGACCACGTCCGTGCGCGGCGACCGTTCCATCGCGGTCGGAAGCAGGACGACGAGAGAAGCGTCGGTCACGGACCGCGTTGTCGTGAACTGCATTCGATCACCGGCTTCCCCGTGCGGGGAAGGCCAGGCCGTTCCGGGAGAATGCGCTCCGCAGAATGGAACGGACGAGATCGGTATACTCCCCGCCGTTGAGACGGTGGAGGATCGGGAGGTCGCTGTACTCGGGGGAGAGCCCGGGAAGCGGGTTGATGTCGATGATTCTGGGCGTTCCGTCGCTGTCCAGACGGAAATCCACCCGCGCCATGTCCCGCAACTCCAGCGATTGAAACGCCTTCAGCGCCAAACGCCCGAGCTGGTCGCGGACGGAAGCGGGGATGCTTTCGGGGCCTTCGTAGCGAATTCGGTTCAGGTAGTCTCGTTTCTCTTCGAGGGAGTAGAGAAACTCTTCCCGCTGAACGACTGGAACAATACGCATCATTCCTACCACCGAGGGGCGGCCGTTGCCGACGACGCCGACCGTGATCTCTTCCCCCGGGAGATATTCCTCCAACAAGGCAGGCTGCGCATAGCGTCCCCATATTCTGCGGATCTTCTCTTGCGCTTCGTCGGGCGTATGCGCGACGGAATCCGAAAAGATGCCCTTGGAAGAGCCTTCGTATCGTGGTTTCACCACGAAGCGGGATCGCTCGGCGAAGAGCGCCGGGAGCTGCGCAAGGTCCTGTTCCTGTTTGAAGCAGGCGCACGGAGGAACGGGAATTTCGTCGCAGAGCAGCGTCCGGATGGTCAGCAGCTTATCGAGCGCCACCGCCATCGAAACGGCGTCGGATCCCCAGTAGGGAATGCCCGCGCTCTCCAGGAAACAGGGAACCTGCGCTTCGCGCCCCCTGGCTTCCCCTCGCCCTTCGGCGATATTGGCGACGAACTGAGGATTCTGCGCCGCAAGACGGGACGCGAACGCATCGTCCTGCTCGCAGAGAGAGACCGAGAAACCGAACGACGCAACAGCTTCGGCTACCGATTCGACGGTAGCTATCGGGTCGTACTCCTCGTACTTGTCGTCCGGCTCGTCGGAATCGGCTTGTTTTTTAAGATTATAGACGACGGAGACCCTGGCGACAGGTTGCAGCGGGACGTCGGGCTCTTGCCCGTACTCTTCGTTCATTGATTTTTCCCTCCTGAAGGATACATGAATAGAGACCTGCGTAAACGCGGTCATGCGGTTTTCCATTTCTTTCAATCTTATGTGAAGGAACCGCCATGTCTCCCTCCTCCAAGAGTTCTCCCTCTTCGTGCGATGAGGGGCTTTCAGTGCGGATTATAGATGTTTTTAAGGGAAATACAAGAGGGAAATCGGACTTCGGGGGAGCTTTCCCGCAGGTTGCGGCGACGCAAAAAAACAGGGGCTCGCGAGAGCCCCTGTTTTTTTGCGTTTACATGGTGAAAGCCGGTTTCTAGACGAGCGCCACTACGGCTTCCGGGTTCACGACTCTGAATGTGAACGACTCGGCGAAGAAG
>LVBO01000546.1 GCA_001604435.1 Synergistales bacterium Syner_01 | reverse complement strand
CCAGTTAAAATCGCCGATCATCGCCGTATTCCTCCTCGAAAACGCTCTTTCTCAGTTTCGGATCTCCGTTCTCCGAACTTGAGCATGAAGCCGGCGTTCTTCCCGCCGGCTTCATGCTCAAGCCACACGCATCCGTCTTCGCCGTTACTCTCCCTGAAGCACGCCCAGCTCCTCGACGAAGAGCGGGCTGAGCACCTTGATGAAGGTTCCCTTCATGCCGAGGCTGCGGCTTTCGATAATCCCGGCGCTTTCAAGTTTGCGGAGGGCGTTGACGATGACGCTGCGGGTGACGCCCACACGGTCGGCGACCTTGCTGGCGATGACGACGCCCTCGAAGGACCCGAGCTCGGTGATGATGTGCTTGACCGACTCGACTTCGGAGTAGGAAAGGGCGCGCATGGCCATCTGGACGATCAGACGCTCCCGGGCGCGTTCTTCGATGTTCTTCGTCCTCTCGTGGAGAATTTCGATGCCCACGAGCGTGGCGAGATACTCGGCAAGCACCAGATCGCGCATGGAGAACTCGTCGAAGAAACGTACGAGGAGCAGCGTGCCCAAACGCTCGGCGGCGCCGTAGATAGGGATGTAGAGCATGTGCTTCTCGGGGGCGTTCCCGTTGTCGTCGTCGAAGAGGTAGCCGTCGGTTTCGCTGAGAACTGTTTCGCGGTGCTGGTTCATCTTCTCGACGAAGACCTCCGGCATGAAGCCCTTTTCAAGGAAGTTGGACACCTCCTCCGAGTGGTACTCGGAGACCCAGGAGTGTCCCAGAATCTTGCCTTCCCGGTTGATGAGATAGACGTTGGCGGTCGAGAACTCGCACAGCAGTTTCGCGAGCTTGTTGTAGTCGGGGCGGGTACCCTCGCGGCGACTCTGAAGCGCCCTGCCGACCTGGCGCGTCTTGTCGAGCAGATCCTTCAGCCCCGGCTCGTTGTCGATAACCTGGGGAAGAGTCTCCACTGCGTTCTGTTCACTTACGATTTTGGTGTTTTTCTTTGCTGTAGCCACTGTAAATCCCTCCTGATAGTTCATCCGGCGCTGCGGATGGTTGTTCTTTCAATGTATGGGAAGACACAATCACAGAAGATATCTTCTGATATCGCTGTCCGAAATAAGGGGCGCCAAACGCTCCCGGACGAAATCGGCTCCGATCGGGCAGCTGCGCGCGCCGCTTTCGGGCGCTTCGAAGCTGATTTCTTCGAGGAGCTGCTCGATCATCGTGTGCAGTCTGCGGGCGCCGATATTCTCCATCTCGCCGTTCATCCGCTCCGCAAGGAGCGCGATCTCCTGTACGGCGCCGTCGTCGAACGCCAGCTCGACGCCCTCGGTCCCGAGAAGCGCGGTGTACTGCCTGAGCAGACTGTTTTCGGGTTCGACG
>LVBO01000545.1 GCA_001604435.1 Synergistales bacterium Syner_01 | reverse complement strand
CGGAATAGATGACGACCGTGCCGTCCTTCTCGTTGGCGGCGACGAGAAGCTGTTTTCCGTCGTCCCTTCCGGTGACGGTGGTAACGCCTTCGGGGCCTATTCCGGTCGGAAGGATCTTCAGAAGTTCGGGTTTCTTCGCATCGTTCACTCGGTAAACGGCGAGGAAAGAGCCTCGTTCGGAGGCGACGACGAGTATCCTGTCGCCGTACATCTCGGCGAAGGCTACGCCTTCTATTTCCGTTCCGCGCTTCTCGGAGAGGGCGTCGGGGTAGTGGCCGAGCAGAGCGGCTTCAATATCCAGAGCGAGGCCGGAATCCCATACGACTTCGCCGTCGAGGGTGTGGATGCTGACGCTTCGTCCGCCGGACCATACGTTGTCTCCGAATGTCTTCAGATTGGTGTCCCCTTCGTTGGCGAGGGCCAGATAGACGGAGTCGCCGCCGACGATGTACGTGACGGCGTCCGGTTCGCGCCGGCCTTTGAAATCCTCGGTGAAGGATACCTGTCCGTTTTTCTTCAAGTCGGCCGTGCGTTCGACGGTTCCGGCGCAGAAAACTCGCCGTATCGCGGGCTTCTCGGGATTTTCTATATCGAGAATCGCCACGGCGTTGTTTTCTTGAAGGGTGACTGCGGCGCTTTTACCGTCCGGACTTATGGAGACGAACTCCGGCTGGGGGTCGGCGGGGAAGTTGACGCCTTCGACGGCTTTCAGCAGATCTTCCGGAAACTGCACCGGGCTCACTTTCGATGCCGGGATATCGGACGGGTCGACGACGACGACGTCCACTCTTCCGGGACGCTTTCCGCCGAGCGTCGCGTCGCCCTTCTCGTCGCTCTCCTCGTCCTCGATGGCCACCACCGCGACTATTCTCCCGTTGTTTTCCGCGACGGCGATGGAATCGGGCCCGATGCCGATCTCGATATCTCCGACGTGTTCGGGTGCGTTTCGCGAAGCGATGTCGTAGACGGAGAGAGTTCCGGGGACGGCGTTTTCAATGTCGTCGCCGTTTCTCAGGGCGACCAGCAAAAACCTTCCGTCCTTGCTGAGCGCGACCGACGTGGGCTCTCCGCGCCCCGTGCTTATCGACGGCGCCGTCTTCGGAGCCGCCGGGTCGGAGATGTCGATGACGCCGACTTTTTTGCCGGACGCGTTGGAGTAGTACAGAAATGTCCCGTCGGGGGAGGCCGTGATAATCTCGGCGACTTCGCCTTTGGGAACGGCGTAATGAGATTCGAGGACGAAGGATTTTATTCCTGCCTCGACCGTTGAAGCGACGAGCAGCGAAAAAAACAGAAGATATGGAAGAATACGGAACGAACGGGATTTCATAAGGTATAGCCTGCCTTTCGTGCATATCGTTTTTTGTTCCGATCGCAGCATAGCAGTCTTTTACTACGGCACTCTCTCTTTTGTGTAATGATTGTGTAAAAGATTGTTGCCGAGGAAGCCCCGGGCAAGGAAACCATTCCCGGCGGCGCCGGGAATGCACGAAGAGCGGTATTCTTGTCGAAAAGGGTATGGAAACGTGGAAACAGCGTTCTCTTGCCTTAAAAGAGGAAGCGTGATAGTTTTATCAAGTATCGAGAAGCTAAAATTTTTCCAAAAGGGGTGGATTTTTTGCTTGAAAAAATCAAGAAGCTTGCGTTATCCTACGGCGACGAGGTCGTCGCATTCCGCCGCGAGTTCCACATGCATCCGGAGCGCTCCTGGGAAGAGGTCGAGACCAGCAAAAAGGTCGTCGAGGCGCTGAAGGGACTTGGCTGCACCATCGTGAAGACGGGGTTCGGCGGCACGGAGTCGGGCGTCGTCGCCGAGATGAAGGGCGGCAAGCCGGGCAAGTGCGTGGCGCTGCGCGCCGACATCGACGCGCTCCCGCTTCAGGAGGAGAACAAGGTCCCGTATGCGTCGCAGACTCCGTGCGTGATGCACGCCTGCGGCCACGACGCGCACACCGCCATCCTGCTGGGTGCGGCGAAGATCCTCGCCGAGATCCGTGACGAGCTTCCCGGAACCGTCCGTTTCATCTTCCAGCCCGCGGAGGAGTGCGG
>LVBO01000071.1 GCA_001604435.1 Synergistales bacterium Syner_01 | reverse complement strand
GTCCGGCGCACCCCCTGAGGCAGCAGGCCGGGTACGGAGAGGCACGAGAGCGACTTCCCCGATCCGCTCGCGCCGACGATGCACGTCGTCTCCCCCGCCCGGACGTCGAACGACACGCCGCGCACAAGCTCCTTCACCGGCGCGGCGACCGTTTCGACGCGCAGATCGCGAACCTCCAGCAGCGCGCTCATTTCACCGCCTCCTCGAGCATGCCGGAGCGGTCGAGCGCGTCGCGCATCGCGTCTCCCAGCAGGTTGAAGGCCATCACGACGACGAAGATCGCAAGCCCCGGGTAGAGCAGAAGCTGCGGCTGCGTCCAGATGAACTGGCGCGCGTCGCCGATCATCACGCCCCACTCCGGCAGCGGAGGCTGCACGCCGAGGCCCAGAAAGGAGAGCCCCGCCACGTGGAGCATCATGTGGCCGATGTCGAGCGTGGCGAGCACCAGCACCTGCGGCGCGAGCGAAGGGAGGATGTGCCGGACGACGAGCCGGAATCTGCTCGTCCCCGCGACGCGGGCGGCGAGCACGAACTCGCGCGACTTCAGAGAAAGCACGATTCCCCGCACGATGCGCGCGTACCATGCCCAGTGCGTCAGGAAGATGGCCAGAATGACGTTGGTCAGCCCCGTCCCGAGGACTCCGACGAAGAACATCGCCAGAATGAGCGTGGGGAAGGTGAGGAAGATGTCGCAGATTCTCATGAGCGCGCTGTCGACCGCGCCCCCCGCGAATCCGGCCAGACTGCCCGCGAAGGTGCTGAACCCCACGATGAGCAGCAGAATGGCGAAGACCGAACCGATGGAGACGCGCGAGCCGAAGATCAGCCGGGAGAGCACGTCGCGCCCAAGGTGGTCCGTCCCCAGCAGATGTTGCGCGCTTGGGGCCGCGAGCTTTTCCGCCAGGTTCACCTCCTCCGGGTCGGGGAGGCCGAGCCACGGGGCGCTCAGGGCGAGCGCGCCCACTATCAGGAGAAGCGCCAGAGAGAGGCGGACGGTTCCTTTTCCGAGCATGCCGCGCATCATCGCTGTTCACCCGCCAGTCGTATTCTAGGATCGATGAAGGCGTAGAGTATGTCGATCATAAGGTTGCAGACGACGAAGACGATCGTCATCATCAGGATGAAGCACTGGAGCACGGGGTAGTCGCGGTTGAAGACCGCCTGCACCGCGAAGCGCCCCACTCCCGGCCACGAGAAGATGTTCTCGACGAGCACGGCGCCGCCGAGCATCTCTCCAAGATGCATGCCGATGGCCGTGACTACAGGAATCATGGAGTTCCGCATCACGTGGACCCAGACGATGCGCCGTTCGGAGACGCCCCGGGCGCGGGCGTAGAGCGTCGAGCGGGAACGGATGTTCTCCAGAAGATTGGCCCGCAGAAAACGGACGTTGATGGCGATGGACATGAAGGAGAGCGTGACGACCGGCATGATCATATGGAGCGGCCCGCCCCTGCCCATGGTGGGCAGCCACCCCAGTTTTACCGCGAATGCGTACACGAGCAGAAAGCCGAGCCAGAAGCTCGGTATCGAGACGCCGACGAAAGAGAATGCCCTCAGGAGATGATCGGGCAGTCTGTCTTTTTTCAGCGCGGCGACGACGCCGAGAGGGATGCTCGCAAGCAGCGTGAAGAGGAGTCCGGCTCCGGCGAGCACGAGCGTGGCCGGCAGATAGTGAAGGATCTCCTCCAGCACGGGCCTTCCCGTGACGTACGAGCGCCCGAAGTCGAGCCGGAGCGCTTTGCTCAGCCAGTCGAAGTACTGCACGGGAATCGGTTTGTCGAGCCCGAGTTCCATCCGCGCCTCGACGAGCGCCTGCTCCGTGGGGGGAATGTTGGACATGCGCAGATACGCCATCGCCGGGTCTCCCTTGGCCAGGCGGAGAATGAGAAAGACGACCACGGAGACGAGAAGAAGAATCGGAAGAAGCACCAGAATGCGTTTGACGATGAATCGAATCATAAAAATACTCTCCTGTAGGGATGATAGGCGCGCCGGAGCCGCGAAAAGGCGGCCGGCGCGCCTTGTCGGGCGGAGACGTCCGAACCGCTCTCGGCTGGACGTTCTCCGCCCCTTATTTCCACGACATACGATCGAAGGGGACGAACTGCCTGATCGGGGTGAAATCCGCTCCCGACAAGTTTTTCGAGTGCATCTTCACCAGCGTCTTGTGGGTGAGCGGCAGATAGACGGCCTCCTCGTGGAGCGTCGTCAGAATCTCGCGATAGAGCGTTTTTCTGTTCTCTTCGTCGGTGCTGATGAGGACTGCGCGGATCTTCTCGTCCAGCTCCTTCTTCATGGGAAGGCCGGATTGCGCCTGAAAGTCCGCGTGCGAGGGCACGAGCATCGAGCTGACCATGGCGTGCGGTTCGTAGGGCGCTCCCGACGTGTCGTTGTAGATCATGCCGAAGTCGCCGTCCTTCTGGCGCTTGTAGAAGGAATCGTTCTCCTCGCCTATGAGGACGAGACGGATGCCCGCCTTGCGCAGTTCGCCCTGAAGCGCTTCGGCGACCGTTTTCTGCACCGAATCGATGCCCACGAAGCAGATGTCGATGGAGAGTTCCACTCCGTCCTTGGAACGGAAGACGGCGCCGTCGCTTTTCTTCCATCCCGCTTCCTCCAGCAACGCCTCCGCTTTCGCGGGGTCGTAGGCGTACGCCTCAAGGCCGACGTTGCAGTAGGGAATCCGAGGTTCGAAGAGAAAGTCCGCTTTTTTCTCCATATCGAGAAAGACGGCGCGGATGAGAAGATCTTTGTCCACAAGGTGCTGGATGGCCTTGCGGACGGCGCGGTCCGCCGTCGGTCCCCGCCCGGAGTTCAAAGCCAACGTGTACGATGAAGTAGGCCCCGAAACGGCGGATTCGAAGCGTCCGGTCGCCTCCAGGCGCTTGAAGCTCTCGATGCCCACCTGAGCCACGGCGGAGCCCGCCGCGCCGTAGACGAGGTCGATCTCTCCCGTCTCGAGCGCGAGCATCCGCGCCTCGCTGTCCGTGATCACCTTGACCAGCACCTTGGCGAAGGCCGGCTTCGCGCCCCAATACTTCTCGTTGCGCG
>LVBO01000070.1 GCA_001604435.1 Synergistales bacterium Syner_01 | reverse complement strand
GTTCACAGGAAGGCCCGGATTCATCGGCAAGTTCGTCCATTCGGACCAAATGACGCTCGCACACTGGGAGATCGCGGGAGGCACCGAGCTCACCGAGCACAGTCACCCCCACGAGCAGATTACACTGCTGCTCTCCGGAAAGATGGAGCTTCGCTCCGGAGATCACGCGGCGATGCTCACCCCAGGTCAGGGCGTCGTCTTCGCGGGAGGCGAAACGCACGGCGGCTACGCTCACGAAGACTGCACCGTCGTGGACATCTTCTGCCCCGTGCGCGAGGATTTCAAGAGCCAGCAGCAATCATAAGACGAGCTGTGCCGTTCGACCGCTTTTATCGGACGGCGCAGCCTTTTTTCTTCATTCGCCAGTCCTCTCCGAAAAAGCAAAACACACATTCTCCCATAGCCCTCGCTTGAACCTTCAGGCTAAATGACAGAGAATGCGGCTTTTTTGCACAATCCTGTACTCGGGAGCTATACGGCATATTTCGTGCGCCAGAGGACAACGTGTTCTGAAAACACAACCAGCCGGAGGATCGAGCGGACTGGGGATTTCTCCTTTGATGGGTTTTCTGTTCAAGGCTTTGCCGGGGTCGGGAACCGAATCGAGCAATGCTCTCGTATAAGGATGCCTTGGTTTGTCGACAACCTCGTCTACAGGCCCGATTTCGACTATTCTTCCCAAATAGAGCACCGCGATGTTATCGGCGAAGTGGCTGACTATTTTCAAGTCGTGCGTTATGAAAATGTACGTGAGGGAAAAAGCCCGCTGTAAATCCATGAGCAAATTGAGTATCTGCGCTTGCACGGAGACGTCGAGAGCGCTGGTAGGTTCGTCCAAAACAAGAAGCTCGGGCTGAAGGATCAGAGCGCGGGCCACTGCGACGCGCTGGCGCTGCCCACCTGAAAGCTCGTGAGGGTATTTATTCAATACCTCGTACGACAACCCCACGGAACTCAGCACAGTTCGCACTTTGACATCACGTTCGCTTTTTGTTCCCATCCGATGGAGCGCAAGCCCTTCGCCGACGAGGAAGCGAACCGTCTTGCGCGGATCCAGAGACGTTTCGGGATCCTGAAAAACCATCTGAATACCGCGTCGAACTTCCGGGGCATCCGAGAGAGGCCGTCCTTTAAAGAGAATCTGTCCGCTGCTAGGATGATGCACTCCGCTGATCATGTTCGCGATGGTGGATTTTCCACTGCCGCTTTCTCCGACGAATCCGAAGACGCTTTTTCGGGGAATATCGAACTCCACATCGCAAACGGCATGAAGCCAATGTCGAGGGGCCCCGAAAAAACGTTCGCCGACAGGGAATTTTTTGCAGAGGTTCCTGACTTCCAAAAGATTGACTCGCTCGTTCATTCCCACCCCTCCTTCTCCTGGTCTGCACCGCCTTTCGAAACATCTCCGGAGGAGCTCCGCGTATGTGCGGAAGGAATCGCGCATTTCGATTCCGGGATATCGACGGAGTCGGACATCCCCTCATAGAGCCAGCAGTGAACCGCTGTCCGTCCAACGTGAAACGCGGGGGGCTGCTCCGTTCGACAGCGAGCGGAGACGAATTCGCACCGCGGATGGTACCGGCACCCCCCGGGAAGATGAATCAAACCGGGGACATTGCCGGAAATCGAAGCCAACGGAGCTTTCCGTTTCTCAGGAAGTAAACGGGGGATAGAGCGTAAAAGCCCTTGAGTGTATGGATGCAGCGGAGACGAAAAAAGAGTCTCCGAAGGCCCGAACTCCATCCGCCGCCCTGCGTAAAGGACCATGATACGCTGAGAAATTTGCGAAACTACTCCAAGATCGTGCGAAATAAAGATCAAAGAGGTTCCGAAGTTTTCTTGCAGCTCTCGGAAAAGATGGAGAATCTGGGCTTGATTTGTCACGTCGAGAGCGGTCGTCGGTTCATCGGCGATCAGAAGCGATGGTTCGCAGAGCATCGCCATGGCGATCATCACCCGCTGGCGCATTCCTCCACTGTATTCGAAAGGGTAGCGCTTCATCAGAGCGGCTGGATCGGGAATCGCGAGTCGCTCCATCATCGACCGCACGCGTCCCCTCGCTTCCGCTTGCGAAAGGCCAAGGTGCTCGATCAACACTTCGGAAAGCTGAAGTCCTATTTTCAGGGAAGGGTTCAGAGAGTTCAACGGATTCTGGAACACCATGGAGACCTCTCGCCCGCGCACCGATTTCAACGATGACATGGGGCGTCCTTTGAAAAACAAACGCCCCGAAACATCCCCCTGGACAAGCCCCATCATAGAGAGCACCGAGACGCTCTTTCCGCTGCCGCTTTCACCTACGATTCCCAGAGATTCCCCCTTCGCGACATCGAAAGAGATGTTCTGACATGCGTGCAATCGCCCTTCCGGTAGTCTGAAGACGACGGAGAAGTCCTCGACTTCGAGCAAGGGACGAACGCAGGCGGGCGATTTCCGTTCCTCTGAAGGAAAGAGCGTCCGAGACATTAAAAATCCCGTCTCCTTTCCTTGAAATATCTTTTGACCTCTTCGAGCAACATCGCATCGCTGAACAAATCGCCCGCCGTCAGAGCCAAAGCCTTCGCTGCGCGAATCATAGCTTCGTACCCGCGTTCCGAATTCGCCGCTTCGGCAAACTCGGGAGAATGCGTCGGAATTTTCACCCCCTCCGTGATGTCGATATAGCCTTGAATCCCCGGGACAACCTGAGTCACCATCCCTACGTCGGTCGATCCCACTCCTTGACCGTAAGTTCTCATCGTCGTCCGCTCGCCGACCGCCTCGTAATTTTTATCAAGCGTTTTGGCAAGCGGTACATTGACATACATCTCCGGCTGCGCGTCCCGCTCCGTAATTTTAAAGGAGCATCCGGTCATCGACGCCGCACCTTCGGCTATGGCGGTCATTTTCTTCGAGAGTTCATCCACTTCCTCCATCAGAAGAGCTCTGATTCCCATTTCCGCCTTTGTGTAATCGGGAATAGTGTTGAACGACTGACCGCCGTTCACAATAATGCCGTGAATACGGGTGCGTTCCATCATCTGCTGGCGCATCAAGGAAACACCGTTCCAAAAGGCTATCATCGCGTCGAGAGCATTGACCCCCTTGTACGGTCCGGCCGCCGCATGCGCCCCTTTGCCGAAAAATTCCACAAAAAAACACTTGATCGCATAAGAAATATCGTACCCGGTGCTGATATTCGTAGGATGGATAATCAGCGCCGCGTCGACATCTTCGAAAATACCGGCCTTCACCAACAATATCTTCCCGCCGCCATGCTCCTCCGCCGGACATCCTATGAATAAAAGCGTTCCCTTTCCCTGCTCCGGGATTCCGCTCTCTTTGAGGGCGACCGCAGCTCCGGCCGAAATCGTACCGATCATGTTGTGCCCGCATGCGTGCCCTATTTCGGGCAAAGCGTCGTACTCGCCCATCAGGGCGATACACGGAGAACCCGATCCATATTTCGCAATAAACGCCGTGTTCATACCGGCCTGCCCCCGGGAAATCTCAAAACCGGCGTTTTCCAGGTATGCGGCGAGCGCCTTCGAGGAGCGTTCTTCCTGGAACGCAATCTCGTTGAAATTAAAAATAGCCTTGGCGAGTTGCTTAAGCGCTGCCGAACGAGCATCTATATGCGCTGTAATCGATTCGTTCATAAGAAAGCCGATCTCCCTTCGTGAATGGTCTGCACAGAGGATGGAAAATGAGGTTGTCATAGCCCTCTTCTCCGCCGAGAACCTTTTTGTTCATCTTCAGCCGCGCAGACGAGGATCCAGAATGTCGCGCAACCCGTCGCCCAAAAGATTGAAACCCAGACACATCGCAAGAATTGCAACTCCGGGAAAAACCGCCATCATGGGCGCCTTGTCCATGAAAGGCATCGCTTCGCTGAGCATACTTCCCCACGAAGGCGTAGGCGGTTGTATCCCGAGTCCGAGAAAGCTCAACGTCGCTTCGCTGATCACGGCCCCTGCAAAACTGAGCGACGCGTAGACTATGATCGGCGACATGATATTAATAAAAATATGTCGTGTAACAATCCACAAATGCGAGCCGCCCATTATTCGCACACTCTTAATGAAATCCTCGTTTTTGACGCCGAGCACCGCCCCCCGGACCACTCTGGCAAAACTCGGCACCATAACAAGGCCTATGGCGAGCATCGCGTTGAAAAGTCCGGCTCCGAGAGCCGCCATCATGGCGATGGCAAGAAGGATATAGGGAAAAGACAGGAGAGCATCCATTAGACGCATCAACACCGAATCGAAAACACCTCCGCAATATCCTGCCCAAACGCCTAGAAGAGTACCGAAAAACGCGCCTATCGAGACCGCCACGACGCCCACCATAAGAGAGACTCTCGCACCGTAGATCAAACGGGTCGCGATATCCCGTCCCATATCGTCCGTTCCTAGGAAATGGCCTTCTGCTCCTGGTTTCACCAATATATTCAGGAAATCCATTTCGTCATAGTCGAAAGAAGAAATGCACGGGGCGAAGAAAGCAACGCCTATGTTCAAAAGAATTATCAAGAGCCCGGCAACTCCCTGTTTACTGCGTAAAAATCTTCTCCAGAACGACGGCTGCTCCGGTGTTATCGGGTTTTCCGTCATCTCACGCACCTCCGAACGACTTGCGTATTTTAGGATTGAGCAACGCATAGAGCAGATCGACGAAGAAATTTACGAACAGATAGAGCACTGCGATAATGAGCACTTCACCTTGCACCAGCAGGAAATCCCTTCTCATAATGGCGTCGACCATCAGTTTTCCAAGACCTGGAAGCGCGAATATCGATTCCGTCAACACAGCGCCCGCCAAGAGATGTCCAAGCTGCAATCCGGCAACGGTCACAACCGGTATCAATGCATTCCGCAAGGCATGACGTCCAAGAACAAGCCGCGCCTTCAAACCCTTCGAATGTGCAGTACGGATATAATCCTGCCTCAGAACTTCCAACATGCTGGAACGCGTAAACCGAGCGATGGTCCCCAACGACTGGAAAGCCAGCGCGAACGAGGGAAGAATAAAATGGCTGAACACATCCCAGACCCCTTTCTCCCAGCTTCCCAAGCCGACGGAAGGCAACCACCCTAAATGAAGAACAAAAACAACGATGAGAATCATACCCACCCAAAAGATAGGCGCCGATACGCCGATAAGAGCCAATACCGTGATGAAGAAGTCCCAGAAACTATTATGGCGAATCGCCGAGAAAATCCCCAGAGGAACACCCAGCGCTATGGCCAACGACAAAGCGCATAGACTCAAAGTAAGCGTAGTCGGTAGCCGTTCCAGAATCAAAGACAGGACGTCCTGTCGATAAATCATCGACCGTCCCAAATCCCCCTTCAGAATGTTGCCGACATACGTAGCAAACTGAACAAGAAGCGGTTTATTCAACCCCAACTCCTCTCGAAACGACGCTATATCGGAGGGACTGGCTTCCGGTCCGAGCAACACGATCGCAGGATCGCCGGGAATCAGTTTCATTAAGAGAAAGATAACAAGCAGGACAAAAAACAGCGTAGGAATCATCTGCAACAAACGTCGAAAAAAAAACCGCCCCAAGACATCACCATCTTTTTTAGAAATTCCATAGAGGTCTATTCAAAAACCGTTCCATAGGCTCGACGCCGAAGATACGGAATCCGAAGCCAAAACACAACGGAGGATGTAGCTCCGCCCTCGAAAGGGGCTGCTCCTCAAGGGCGGAAAATAATCCACGCCGTTCTAATCCATTTCCAGATATGCGCTGTATCCTGGCCCGAAGAGTCGAATAGTGCCCTGCGGCGTCGGGTAAAAGTCCTTGATCCGCTTGTCGACACCGTTGAGAGCGAACATATGATACAGTGGGAAATAATACATGTCTTCCATAATCAATTTCTCCGCCCGGCGGTAATACTCCGTCCGTTTCGCCTGATCTCCGACGCTTGCGCCGAGATTGATAAGACGATCAACTTCCGCGTTGTTATACCCGCCGCCGTTACCGTAACTCCCTTTCTTTTCGGAATGGAACATATAGTAGACATAGAAAAAGGGATCCGGATACCATGTCCACCCGATAGCGTAAATATCGGCCTCCGCTTTTGAAGAGACCCCCATAAAACTGCCCCATTCAAGGCTTTGTACCTCCACGTCGACGCCGATTTTCTTGAGCATCGCCTGCGCCACGATAGCCGCCTTTTTTCGCCGCTCGTCCTCGGACGTTGTGATGCGCAGTTTCAGTTCACCCGGCTTCTTCCCCAGTTCCTTGAGAAGCGCCTTCGCTTGTTCGGGATCGTACGCGGTGTAGAACTTCTTTACGTCGGGATTGTACGCCCAGCTTCCGGGAGGAACGGGACCGAAGGCGGGTTCTCCGGAACCCTCCGGGAAAAGAATTTTCGCGATCTGCTCCACGTCGACGGCTCGAAAGAAAAGTTCGCGCACTCTCGGATCCGTTGTCGGGCCGTTGATGGAGTTCATGTAGAGAGCATAGACGTTGCAAGGAGCCCCCTTGACAATACCATGCTCCGGGCTGGCTTCGACTTTGCTCACGTCCTGGTCCAGCACCTCGCGGGAGATGTGTATCTGTTTGCTCAAAAGAGCGGTTGTCATGGCGGTCTTGTTGACGATGTAGCGGAAGGTCAGTTTCTTCGGATACGGCGTCGCGTCTTTATTCCAGTAGTCCTCGTAGCGAACGAAGCTCATATGAGAATCCTTAACCCACTCGGACATCGTGTACGGACCAGTACCCACCGGATGCTGGCTAAAATCCTTTCCCCACTTCTCCGCATCTTCTTTCGGGATCACAGCGGCGCCGACATCCGTCAGAACCGACAAAAGAGCGGCAAAAGGCTGGTTGAGGACGAGTTTGACCGTGTAGGGATCGATAATCTCGACATGATCCAGCATAAAGAGACGTTTCATCGGGGAGATTTGCAACGTCCGTTCAAAACTGTACTTGACGTCGTCGGCTACCATTTCGCGTCCGGGTTGATTATCCGTCTTATGAAAACGAACACCTCTTTTCAGCACAAACGTCCACTCTTTCAGGTCGTCGGTATAGGCCCACGATTCGGCCAAATAGGGAACGATGTTCTTATATTCCGCATCGTACGCGACCAAGGTCTCGTACATATGCATCATGACTTGCGACGAGGCGGCATCCTGATACATCGCGGGATCCATCGTCGTGGTGTTCTGATCGGTCCCTACGATAATCTCGCTTCCTCTGTCCGCCGCTACGGCAACGCTTGAAAGTAAGAACACCAACAAACACGCGATGCAAAAATAAGAAAAGGAACTCTTCCGTTTCAATAACAACACCTCCATCGTTTGAGAAGATAGGAACATTCAAAACAGAATACGACAACCCCTTATCTATAAGCGATTTCTCCAAACATCCCCCCTCTCGTTTTCCGAAGCGAACGACGAACGGAAAGAAACGCGTTGAACGAGCAGACAACATAAGAGCAATCTGCGCCGCCGGTTTCTTTGAGAATCGGAGACGTTTCAGCCTATATTGTTTTGAAGAACCGTTCCGTCCTTCACGATGACATCGCCGTCGAGAAGAAGCTCCGGTCGGGTGATGATACCGTCTACGTGAATTCCGGCGGCGACAGAGCCTCCGAACGTCTCGTTGCTGCCGAGCGCGATATGCACGGTTCCGTAGATTTTTTCGTCCTCAAGAATCACTCCGGTCACCCGCGCCTTTTCGTTCGTTCCGACACCCA
>LVBO01000544.1 GCA_001604435.1 Synergistales bacterium Syner_01 | reverse complement strand
CCAACGTGTACCAATCCGGCTTCCGGGAGAGAAATCCTCCTTTGCGAAGGAGTTCGCCTATCTTCGGCCAAAGCATTTCCGGAACGTTCGCGCCCCATGTGGACGCGCCGAGCGAGTGGATCCAGAAAACACGAAGACCAAGATGCTCCGCTGCGGCAAGAAGCGAATACACCAGGCCGGGGAACGAGGACGAGGAGATCATGGCGATCGTATCGCCTTCCCTGAGCCTGAACTGCCGGAACTCCCGCAACGCGTAGACGCTCCAGAGAGGATCGGCGGCCGTCCGTTTCGCCTCTATCGGTCCGAGCGTCGTCGTGACCGAACTCCATTCGACGCCGATGAAACCGGTTCTCCACGGATCCGTTTTGCTGAAGTCATGGTCAGGGTACAGCGAGGGAATAGGAGACGCATCGCGCCACGCGGCAAGGCTCGTCTGGGCGGCGCGCACTTTCCGCCACAGCGACGCTTCCTCTTCTGAAAGAAACGAAACACCCTGAAAAAACCAGAGAAAGGCGAGCACGCACGCAGGCAGGAGCACTTCCCATTGTGCCCGTCGCGCAAAGGCACGGGATCGCTCGCTCAATCCGTTCATAGGAGCGCTCCTGCGGAAATCAGCAGGCGGGCCGCCATTGCGGAGGCGAACGCGGTGGAAAGCGCCGCGCCGATGGTCGGAATCGCTCCCTGCCGTTGTATGTCGGCGCCTATCAGCCCGGGAACGACCCATCCTATCCACAGATACGAGAGCGTCGTTCCACCTCCGGCGAACAGCCTGAAGGCAAGGGCAAGCAGCAGGGCAATCCCCGTTCGTTGACGGCCGTAGACTCCCGTTGCGCGCACGACAAGCGAGAGGAGCGCCGCCACACACCCTCCGATGACGAATGCGGCAGCGACTCTTTCCGGCGAGCCGAGTTCAAGGGCGAGAAAACCGGGCGTGATGATCCCCCCGGGAGAGTACCCTGTCCGATGGAAAAAGAGCAACCCTAGGGCGATCCCCAGCCCAACCAGAAGCACACTGTGGTCCGTCACGATACGACACCCTGCCTTTCACGGGATTGCGGACGTTTCGACTCAAGATACTCAAGAGGCGTGCCCGCCACGTTACCGCAGCCGAAGACCTTTCCCGCGGAACGGATATACTCCGCAAGCGACGCGGCGTCGGCGAGCGGCGAATACACAGCCAGCGATGGGATGAAGAGGGGGCGGCCGCCGGTAATGCGGACTTTCTTCCACGGGAAGGAACGAAGCCAGGGGAGAAACGTTCCGAGACGTCGCACTCGATCTGTTCTTGCATTGAAAAGAATCGTGGTCTCCTCCCTGCTCCATCCGGTGGAACAAAAGAGCTGCTCGGTCGACTCGGGGTCGTTTGCGGAAAAAGCTGCGGCAAGAATCCCCTCCCCTTCGCGGAACAAGGCGAAATCGGCCAGATCGGGAGACAACGCCGCAGCCGCGGAGCGACTTTGAATCACGTCGAAGCCGAAGATACGGCAGACCTCTTCGACAAGGGCGATGTGCGTTTCTTTGAAGTTCTTTCCTTCATCGCAGGAAACAAGACGGCAGCGACGCGCCGAAAGGAGACGATGCACGCACGGTTTTTCGGCAACAGAACGAGGAAGCACGACAGGATGCTCCGTACTGACAGTTTCCCCGGTATCGCCTATTCCGGAACAAAGCGCGTACGCGGCGTTCTCTTCGCCTCTTCCCCAAACTTCCTCATGATCGGGACGGACATTCGTGAGTACGGTGCAGTGCGGTTGAAGCCATCGAAAAGCAAGCGGCTGCAATTCAGGAGCGACCGCGCTGTTC
>LVBO01000543.1 GCA_001604435.1 Synergistales bacterium Syner_01 | reverse complement strand
GTGAACAAGGAGCGCCGGACGGACCTCCTCAAGACGCTATCTCCCATCATGTGGGCGGGCGAGAACATGGCGAAGGCCTACGAGGCGAAATATGCGGTCCGCGGAATGGGCGACTATGTCTTTTGCCTCGTCCCCGCGCCGTACTACGAGAAGCTTGAGGACGCATACATTCAGCAGATCACGAAGGTGATCGTCAACAACGGCGGTCTTCCCACCGATTGGGACGCCGAGATCGGACTCAAGGCGGAAATCGTTCCCCTCGACAAGCCGTACGCTCTGTGGACCGGCAACGTCTTCCGCGGGATCGTGAAGGGGAACGGCGAACCGGTTCCTTTCGCGGAGATCGAAGTCGAGTATCTGAACCACGAGCCCCTGATGGAGAAGAACGCTTTCGACAAGAAGGCGAAGGTGGAAGCGCCCCATGACGTCTTCGCTACGCTCACGATCAAGGCGAATGCGCAGGGAGAGTTCGCTTTCGGCATCCCCCGGGCGGGGTGGTGGGGATTCTGCGCCCTCGGCGCCGGGCCCGACAGCGAGTTCAACGGCAAGGAGCTTTCCCAGGACGCCGTCATCTGGGTTCAGGCAACGGATATGAAGTAGGTTCGTCATGCGGGCCGACTCTGTTTTTGTCGCCCTTGTTACGCTTGCCGCCGCCGGGTATCTTTTCCGGCGGTGGCGGGCCGCCGCGAAGAAGGGCGGGGTATGCGACGGATGTTGCGGATGCGGTGGAGATGCGCAAAAGAAACACTGTGAAAAATGATGACTGGAGATGACTTTGTTATGAAAAGCGACAGCGCCTCCGCGACAAAGAAGAGCGGTATCGGGCGGCTGTTGGAGATCGCCGATGAAAAGCGCGGCCTCCTGGCAGGAGCATGTGTCTTATCCGTAGCAAGCACCTTTCTGATGTTCGTTCCGTATGTGGCAGTGTACTATATCGCGGCGGAGCTGCTGAAAAACGCGGCCGCTCCTTCCGCCAACGACATGGAAATCATCCGCCTGTGGGGGTGGAGGGCGCTCTGGTCGCTTCCCGCGGCGCTTCTCCTTCTATACGGCGGTATCATGGCCTCCCACGTGGCGGCCTTCCGCACGCTGTACGCCATCCGCATGCGGCTGGCGCGGCATCTTGCGGCGCTCCCTCTCGGGTACCATACGCGCGGCTCGAGCGGCGCGGTCAAGAAGACGCTGGAGTGGAGCGTGGAAAAAATAGAGAACTTCATCGCGCACCAGCTTCCGGATCTTGTCGGTGCGATCGTTTTCCCGGCGGTTCTGCTGGCGGGGATGTTCACTCTCGACTGGCGGCTCGCTTTGGCGTGCTTCATTCCTCTCGCCTCCGTCTACGTCTTCCAGTATATGGTGTTCTACGGTCCCGGCGCGAAGATGGCGGTGGGGGAGTATCACAACGCCCTGGAGAAGATGAACGCGGCGGGAATAGAGTTCGTTCGCGGAATGCCGGCGGTGAAGGTCTTCGGTTTGACCGTGGACACCTTTTTCCGCTTTCACGCGTCCATCATGGAGTACCGCAACTGGGCAGTGGAGTATACCCGTTTCTGCAAGCGCCCCTACATCCTTTTCACCACCGTGCTGGCTTCTCTGCTGGCCTTCATCCTGCCCGTCGGCGTGCTGCTCTTGAGCGGACGCCCGCACGACGCGGCGCTCGCCCTGACTTTGACGCTCTTTCTCGTGCTGGCCCCGGGCGTCTCCACGCCGGTGCTCAAACTGATGTACCTGGGCGGGACCATGCGCCTGATCTCCGAGGGAGTGAAGCGCATCGACGCGATCCTGGAGGTCGAGCCGACGAGCGAGCCGGACGCGCCGAAAATTCCGTCGTCTTTTTCGGTGGAGTTCCGCGACGTCTCCTTCTCGTACGAAGAGAAGGAGGCTGCCGTTCGTAAAGAGGCCCTTTCCGGCGTCTCCTTCGTCGCGAAGGAGGGTGAGATCACGGCGTTGGTGGGGCCTTCGGGCGGCGGCAAGTCCACGATCGCGAGTCTTATTCCGCGTTTTTGGGACGCGGAGTCCGGCGGCATCGCCATCGGCGGCGTCGACGTCCGGGAGATGGGGACGGAGCGGCTGATGAAAACGGTCTCGTTCGTCTTTCAGGATGTGCACCTCTTCCACGATACCGTTGAGGAGAACATCAGGATGGGACGCGGCGATATCGCGTTCGACGAGGTGGTCGCCGCGGCGAAGGCCGCGTGCTGCCACGACTTCATCGACGCCATGCCGGACGGATACCGTACCGTGGTCGGGGAGGGCGGCGTGCGCCTCTCCGGCGGCGAGGCGCAGCGGGTGGCTATCGCGAGAGCGATTTTGAAGAACGCCCCCGTTCTCGTGCTCGACGAGGCTACGGCCTTCGCCGACCCCGAGAACGAGAGCAGAATACAGGAAGGACTGAGCGCGCTCATGAGGGGCAAGACCGTCATCGTGATTGCGCACCGTCTTTCGTCGATACGCGACGCGGACAAGATCGTCGTCGTCGACGGAGGACGGATCGCGCAGCAGGGGAAGTGGGACGAACTGACGATGAGCGAGGGCGTCTTCAAACGCCTGTGGCTGGCGTACGAAGAGGCTTCGGCCTGGACGCTCGGACGCGACCTGGAACGCGAGGAGGCGACCGCGTGATGCGCAACTTCTTTTACAATATCTCCGGAGGAGCCCCTCGCACGTTGCTCGTGCCCGCCGCCGCTTCTTTCGCGGACGGTCTGTGCAAGATCGTCCCGGCCGCCGTCGTCTTCGACGTGATCGCGACGCTTTTCCGCTCGTTCGCTCATGGGACCCCGCTGGATACGCCGCGTCTTTGGACGTCGTGCGCGCTTCTCGCCGCGTGGGCTCTTCTGCAGTACGCGGTTTCGGGCGTCGCCTACCAGAAGACGTTCACCGCCTCGTACGACGCCTCGGCCAGAGGGCGCATCGCCCTCGTCGACCATCTGCGCACGCTCTCGCTGGGGTTTATCGGGGGGCGCGACCCCGGAGAATTGACGACCATGATTCTGGGCGACTTCACCACCGTCGAGACCGCGATATCGCATTTCACGCCGCAGCTCATCAGCGCCGCGGCCCTTCCGCTCGTTGCGCTCGCGGGGCTCTCCTTCGTCGACTGGAGAATGGCGCTTGCCATGTTCCTTCCCCTGCCGCTGTCGCTCCTCGTCGTCGCCCTTTCTTCGGGCCTTCAGACTCGGCTCGGGATGCTGCACGTTCGGGCGAAGACGGACAGCGCGAGCCGATTGCAGGAGTATCTTCTGGGTATGCGGGAGATCAAGGCGCACAGCATGGGCGGCGAACGCTTCGAACGCCTCCGCGAGGCCTTCTCCCGCCTGATGCGCGAATCCATACGTCTTGAAGGCATCATCGGCTCGGTGATGCTCCCGGCCATCGCGATACTGCGCTCCGGACTGGCGATCATGATCTTCACGGGGGCGTATCTGCTCTCGCGCGGAGATCTCTCGCTGCCTGTGTTTCTCATGTTCCTTGTGGTCGGCTCCAGGGTCTTCGAACCGATGACCATGGTGTTCATCAACTACGCGGAGATTCGGTACGCGGCGTTGAGCGCGGAGCGGATCATGGCGGTGCGCCGGGAGAAGCCGCTTCCCGGAAAGGGCGAAGCGCCTTCGGGAGCGGGCGCCGTCCGCTTCGAGAACGTCTCCTTCTCCTACGGCGGAGATACGGTGCTTCGCAACGTCTCCTTCACGGCCCCCGCAGGCGGGGTGACCGCGTTGGTGGGTCCTTCCGGCGGCGGGAAAAGCACCGTGATGCGTCTGATTACGCGTTTCTGGGACGTCCAAGGGGGGAGAATCCTCCTCGACGGGCGGGATATTCGCGAGGTCGACCCGGAGAAGCTGCTGACGAGGATCTCGATGGTCTTCCAGGACGTCTATCTTTTCAGGGACACGATCCGGAACAACATCAGGGCGGCGAAGCTG
>LVBO01000542.1 GCA_001604435.1 Synergistales bacterium Syner_01 | reverse complement strand
CGCTCTGGGGCATGTAGGTGAAGACGTTCGCCGGGCCGACCTCGGCGCTCGTGCCGAAGGCGAAGGTGACGTCGGGATGATCCTCGGCCATCTCGAGCATCAGGTTCTTGTACTGCGCGCCGTGGCCGACGATGACCTTGTACCCCTGGGAGATGTACTGAAGGACCGCCGAACCGGCGTCCACCGGCTTCATCTTCTCGCTGTAGCTGTACTCGATGCGGCCGGGAAGCTGCTGCTGCGCGGCCAGAATACCGTCGTGCATCGCCTGGCACCACCCCTTGTCGTCGACGGTGCTTTCGACGATCAGAGCGACCTTGACGACTTCGGCGGCGGACGCCGCGTTCTGTCCCGAGACGGTGAGCGTCAATCCTAAAACAAGAGCGAAACAGAGCGCGAGAGCCAATACTTTCTTCATACATACCCCTCCTAGAATGTCGTTTTTCGAGAAGCAGTGGAATTGTGAATCCAGTGTAAGTGGTTTCGGAAGATTGTCAAGCGCCGAACGACGCGCACCCAAGCGTTCGGAATTCAGCGGACGAAGCGGCGAACTTTCCGCTGTCGTCCATGCTGCGCGCGCTTCGCGACGGCCTTTATGAAGCCGCCCATAACGTCGTGGCTGTAGCTGAAGCCGTGCGTGATCAAGAATGGGCAGGGGCTCGTTTGACGGGCAAGAATAAGGGGCCTACAATAAGGTCTGAAAAATTCTTCTAGGGGGGGCCGAAATGCTGCAAACAAAAATCAGCCTGACACCGTCGTTGGCGGAGTTTCTGGACGATCATCGCTCCTATGGATTCAAGGATAAAAGCTTGATGGTGCGCAGCGCGCTGCTCCGTTTCAAAGAAGAGCTTGAACTGGAAAGCCTGGCGCGTTCCGCCGACCTGTATGCGGAGCTCTACGAACAGGATGAGGAGTCCCGCGAGCTGACGGAGAGCGCGCTGCAGGGGTGGCCGGAATGACCTTGTTGAAGCGGGGCATGGTGATCGATGTGAACCTCTCTCCGACGCAGGGATCGGAGACGGGGAAAGTTCGCCCGTGCGTCGTCGTGACGAACGACATCTATAATGCGCGGGTTCCTGTGGTACAGGTCGTCCCGGTCATCGAGTGGAACGAGAAAAAAGGGGGTATCGTGACGAATGTCGAGCTGCTTCCTTCGCCTGAAAACGGCCTGGCGAAAAAGTCGGTGGCGGACTGTTTGCAGACCCGTCCCGTGGATCAGCGGTTCCGTATGGCCGGGGTACGGGGTACGTTGACCTTCGAAGAGATGCGCACGATAGACGAGGCGTTGCGAATGGTTTTTTCCCTCCGAGACGTTCCGGTTGCTGCCCCTTGACAGTTCGGTTGGTATTCCTCAAGTCCACAGACAGGAAAAAACTCCGAACCGTTCGCAGAACGGTGATAGGATAGTGTTTGCGTAAGTATAAAACGTCACCGGAGGAATGCGTCCATAGTGGCCGAAAGACGGTCAATCACGGTTTTTAAGGAGGGTGCGTCATGAATTATAGAAGTGTGTTCGGCGACGAAGAGCCTGCGGATGTCTTCAAATACTTCGCGATGCTCTCGGAGATACCGAGGCGGTCGGGCGACCAACGGCGGGTGAGCGACTTTCTTCTGGAGTTCGGGAGGAGTCTTGGGTTGCAGTCGCGCCGGGACGACGCGCTGAACGTCGTCATCGAAAAACCGGCGAGCGGAGGGTACGAGGCGCGGGAACCTTTGATCTTGCAGGCGCATATGGACATGGTGTGCGAAAAACGCGCCGGAGTCGCGCACGACTTCGCAAAGGATCCGATACGGCTGCTCCGGGACGGCGACGCGATCCGAGCGGACGGTACGTCGCTCGGGGCCGACAACGGCGTGGGAGTCGCCTTCATTATGGCGCTGCTGGCCGACGCGGCGGCGAAACATCCTCCTCTCGAGGCGGTCTTCACGACGGACGAGGAAACCGACATGGCCGGCGCGTGGGCGCTCGATCTGGAGAGGCTGAACGGACGGACGCTGATCAACCTGGATACCGCGGCCGTCACCGTCTGCGGGGCGGGGGAGCTGGAGGTCGAGATGCGCTTCGCGGTCGATTTCGAGCCGATACGGGCGGACAGCGTTTTTCGTACCGTCGTCGTCGGCGGATTGCACGGAGGGCACTCGGGACAAGATGCGACGAAGGAGCGGGGAAACGCCGTCGTTCTGCTGCACCGCATCCTTCGGCGGATCGACGGAAAAACCCCCTTCCAACTTGTCTCCATACAGGGAGGAGCCGGGATGTCGTCCGCTTTCGCACGCGATGCGCGCGCCGTTCTCGCCCTGCCCCCCGGGGGAGCCGATGCTGCGGCAGCGGCTGTCGAACAGTGCGGAGAGGTCTTCCGGGAGGAGTTGAGACTAAAGGATCCCGACGTGCGCGTGGAATTCGTCTCCGAGCGCGGCCGTCCGGAGAGGGCGTTCGGCGAGGAGTCGTACCATAAGCTCTCGCGCCTGCTCGCGCTGCTCCCGGACGGCGTCGCTTCCAGAAACTTCGACTTCGAGAACGCGATGGAAAGCTGCTCCAACGTCGGCGTCGTTGAAACGGAACAGGACGGGGTGTTCTCCACCATCCTGATCAGGAGCGTCGATGAAGCGAAGAAATACCTCCTGTACGAAAAGGTAATCATGCTGTGCGACCTGCTGGGCGTTTCGCACACCATCGCCAGGGATATTCCGCATTGGAAAAACTCCGTGGACGAGGCGCTGCTCGCCAAAGCGACGAAGTGCTATCCCGACAGAAAACCGGGTATTTCTCAAGGGACGCTCGAATGCGGTATCTTCCTGAAAAAACGTCCCGATCTCTCGGTGATCGCTCTGGGCTCTCCGTATTACTACCCCCACTCGCCGAACGAGTATTTCAGCATCGGTGAAACCGGGGAGTACTGGCGGCGACTGAAGCGGTTTCTTGAGATCTGATGCGAAAAGTCCGTGTTCTCGAGGCCTGAGAAACGAGGCGCGGAACATGCTCGACGCGCTCCCGGCGTTTCGAGGTCGCGCCGCGTTTTTTCCGCCGAGAGAAGACCGAACGAGGCGGTCGTTCCGAAAGTCGTATGCCGCTGTCGGACCGACCGCTTCTTCCATCGTGTCGTTCACATCGTAGCTACTGTTGTTCTCGGATTCCTGGTTTTCACGACGGCCTTGATGAAGCCGACCGGAACGCCGCCGTCCTTCGCGACGACGACGTGTTTCTCCAAAGCGCTTTCGTAGCTCTTCTTCATCCGCGTGTCGAAGTGCATGGCGTCGAAGTGCTCCGGCTCCATGAAGGCCTTCGACTTTTGAAACGCCGTCAGCTCGTCGCACAGCTTCCTGCACTGCAGCTCTTCGAAAGTACGTGTTCTCATGCGCCGTTCCATCCCGGAAAAGATGCGCAACGTTGCGTTGTCTTCAGCGATCGCCGCCGATACTCTACTCGCCCCGGATCGTTGTAACAAGTATGCGTTTTCGGGTAAGCATACCTACCTCAAGGTATGCGGCGGGCGGACGCGCGGGAGGAGAAGAGCGAGAGAGGGCCAAGGATCGGCGAACGGACGCGAAAAAAAGAGAGGGAGGCGCGGAGTTCGCGTCTTCCTCTCTTCCTGTTTTCCTCTTCAGCCGGTCTCTTTAAAAGCCTTCGAGCTTCAGAGTATCCAGCGTCGTTATCGCGCCCTCGTGCGAGTAGTGGTAGAGGCCCGCGTGCCGCGAGGAGCCCTGCGGGGCGATCACGACGAACGTCATCGTCGGCGTCGCGTTCTTGTCGATCCACGTGCCGGAGTTCACGTACACGGCGCTCTTTCCGTCGTGCGTCTCGGAGGGGATCACTCTGGATTCGTGAGTGTGCCCGAAGATCACGATCCGCTTGTCGGACGCGGGGTTGTGGAAGTACTGAACGACGGCCTGATTGTCGGTTTCCGCCGACGAAGCCGCCTTNNGCCTGGAGGGGTATGAGGTCGCTCATCGCGTAGGTTTCGGTGAAGCCGTCGATGTTGGTCCTGATGATCTTCTCTTCGAAGTCTTCCTTTATGGGCAGCTCGTTCATCAGCGCTTCCCACACTTGCCAGTAGATGAACTCGAGGTTCTGGCTTTCGCCGAGGGAGTTCGGAACG
>LVBO01000541.1 GCA_001604435.1 Synergistales bacterium Syner_01 | reverse complement strand
CTCGGCGACGGCGCGGCGAAGCGCGTACCCGATGCCGCCCGCGACGAGGTCCGGTTCGTCGTCCAGCCTGGAGGAGAGGCAGCTGTCGCTGACGACCAGCACTCCCCGCTCGTTGTAGAATCCGTCCGCGTTCGAAAGACCCCGCTCTCCCCTGACCTGCGTCCAGAAGAAGGCGAGGGTCCGGGGAGGTTGAGGGATTCTGGCCGACCGCTCCTCGGCCGCGATGACGTCGCCGTCGTCCCAGCGGCGGGAGTGAACGAGCGCGTGCCGGACGATCAATCGTCCGGGATCGTCCTCGTTATGACCGACGACGACGCGCCCGGTCGAGGAGGCGTTTCGCCCGACGACGACGGAAGTGCACGCGCGGGAGGCGCGGGGAAACAGAAGAAACAGTATGCACACAGCGCACGGAAGAACGAAAAACAACGACACGCTCACCAGCTCCTTTGGTTGATCCGGGGGCAGCCGGGACATTCAGGCGAGAGCCCAACAACCTGAATTCGCTGCGGCCGGGGTAGTCTATCCGATCGTTTGCTTCAAGAATGAGAGGAACGCCCCCCCCATGATACTGCGGACAACGTCCTCGCCATACCCTCTGCGCAGGAGCTCCGCGGTGAACTCGACGCTCGCGCCGTACCCCTTTACACAGTCGTACTCGCGGTGCGGTCCGGGGGCGGCGAAGTCGCGCATCTCGTCGCAGAAATCGAACCCGAAGCCGACGTGTCCGTCGCCGACGAGCGAACGGATGTGGTCGACGTGGTCGGCGAGATCGCGCTCCGTCACGGTATGCCGATCCGGATCGGCGACGAAGACGCTGCACGCGTTCATCCCCATCACACCTCCGCGCGCGGCCAGCAGTGAAATCTGGTCGTCCGTCAGATTGCGCATCACGGGAGCGAGCGCGCGGCAGTTCGAGTGCGAGGCGATCACCGGCCCGTCGTAGAGGGCGAAGACGTCCTCCACGCCCTCGTCGTTGAGGTGGCTTATGTCGATGTACATCCCCAGACGTTTCGCCTCGTCGAGCACCTGAACGCCGAACGCCGTCAGGCCGCCTTTCCGCCCCTCTTTTACCGAGTCGAAGAAGCAGCCGTCCGCGACGTAGTTCCTACGGCTCCAGACAAGCCCGATGCCGCGGACTCCCAGTTCGTAAAAGACCCTCAGAAGCGAGAGATCGTTACCGATAGGATCAAGCCCCTCGAAGGAAAGAAGGAACGCGATCTCTCCCCCGGCGTTCGCCTCGGCGATCTCCGCGGTGTTCCGGCACAACGAAAAGAGACCGGGGCTCTCCGTCATCTCCTCGTGGAGCGCGGCGATCATATCGAGCGCGCGCCGCAGCGCCATCTCCGGAATGAACCGCTCGGAGACGAAGAGCGACGAGACGACGACGTCGACATTCGCCGACCGCAAGGCCGGGAGGTAGTCTTTTTCTATCACGTTCTTCTCACCCTTTTGGCGCTTGTCGAGCACAAGAGGAAGAAGATCGAAGTGCGCGTCCAGCACGAAGCTCTCCCGGTGAAGCTCTTCCGCGCGTTTCCGCGCATCATGCGTTGTCATTGTGT
>LVBO01000069.1 GCA_001604435.1 Synergistales bacterium Syner_01 | reverse complement strand
ATGCGCAAAGAATGGGCCAGATGCTGGGCGGACGCGTCGCCATGAGCGACAAACTCCCGAAGATCCCTTTTTTTCTTCCTATGGATTCCTGCCCGAGACGCTGCGTCTACTGTCATCAGGGAGAGATCACGGGAATTTCCGAAGTTCCTACACCGCACGCAGTACGGGAAACGCTCTCCCGACTTCACGCCCCCCATGAGGTCTGCTATTTCGGGGGAAGCTTCACCTGCTTCCCCGAAGAACGCAGAAACGCCTACTTGGAAGCCCTCTTCGCCGCTCCGGAAGGGAGCTGCGTTCGTTTTTCAACGCACCCGCACTGCCTCTCGCCCGATATTCTCAACAGCCTTGCCTCCTTCCCCGTTTCCATGATAGAACTCGGAATCTCTTCGCTCGACGACGACGTTTTGAACAAGTGCAACCGAGGGTACACGGGAGAATTCGCACTTTCCGCGATGGCGCTGATTCTGGAAAGAGAATTCGCGCTCGGGGCGCAGCTGATGATCGGCCTTCCCGGACAGACGGAAGCAAGCTCGCTGAACGATCTTCATCGCATCGCCGCGCTCAGAGGGAAAAGAGAGCCCTTTCCCATAACGCTCAGAATCTACCCCTGCCTTGTTTTACACAAGACCCCTCTCGCCGAGCTCATGGAGCGGGGCGACTATTTACCTCTCACGCTTGAGGAAGGTGTTCTTCGTGCAGGACGATTGCTCTTCGAGGCCGAACGCCTTGGATTCGCCGTTCAACGAATCGGTCTGCAAGAAACGGAAAGCCTTGCCCGAAGCGTACTCGCCGGCCCGCATCACCCCGCGCTGGGCGAAATGGCGCGCTCGGTCGCCTTCGTCGCCTCGCTGCTGGAAATCTCCTCCGAGGGACCATGGGAGATAGAAAGACGGCAAATCTCGCTCCTGAGAGGACACGATAAATTCGGACTTCGCCATATGGCGCGCACAACGGGATTTCCGTTGCAGTTCATCGAGAATAAAATCCGCTACAGAATGTTTTGAAAAAGTTTCAACCGAGAAAAGCAAGAAAAAGAACGGAGAACGATTGACGCGCACTCCTCTTCCGAATAAACTTAAGTCTCAAGAGTATAATGGAAGTACTAATCAGTTTCGGAGGTGTCTTTCATGGATAGTTCGCAACTTCAGGCACTGTTGCGAAGTAAAGTGGAAACAATGCCGAACAAGGCGAGAAGGGTTGTCGAGTACCTTCTGGCGAACGCCAGAGAAGCGGCGTTCCTCTCGATCGGCGAAGTGGCGGAAAAGCTCAACGTCTCGAAGGCGCAACTTGTGCGCGTATCGCGGATGGTTGGTTTTGACGGCTATGCGGCATTGAAGGAAGCCCTCCAGGATACTGTGCTCGAACAGGTGAATCCTGCGGCGCTTCTTGGACGCATTATGAAAAACAGACAGGATCTTCCCGAGGAGATTCTGCGCTTGGAACACGCCAATCTGGACGACACGTGGAACCAGTTGCAACCTGAACGAATCGTCGCTTTTTGCGAGATGATCAAGGAAGCGCGTATGGTGTACTGCATGGGGTGGGGAATCTCGTCGATCGTCGCGGAGGCGCTTTTCACCCGCCTGTTGGAAATGGGCATCCGGAGCGCCCTGATGAAGAGAGGCTCTCTCGCTCTTATCGAACAGGCACGGACGGTGACGGCCGGAGATGTCGTCGTTGTCTGCGAACTGCCGAGCTACGTCATCGAAGTAACAGAGTCCGTTCAAAAAGCAACGTCGAACGGCGCTTCGATAATCTCGCTCACCGACAGCCCCGCCGCTCCTGTCTGCCAATCGTCGACGCTCTCCTTCTTCGTGAGCGATACGACGCCGACCTTCGGCAGCAGTCTCGTCGGTCCGGTCTTCCTTGTGCACATTCTCACCTCCGTTCTTGCCGTCAACCTGGGAGAATCCGCCCGCGCCGCGCTGCAAGACCAGGAGATGGGCCTTCACGACGAACGTATTTACCACCCCGCATACGGATTGAGATATTGAAGCCTGCGCCGTTCCGCTTACCGCCGGTCCTCTCCGAACAGGAATCAGGATCCTGTCCGAAGAGGACCGGCGGTTATTTGCCATGCTCTCTGACCAGACCGCGTTCGTATGCCCGTTCTCTCAAAGATCCAGCGTATCCCCTGTTTTCATGATCTTCACAGTCGCCGTCGTGCCGACAAGGCGCTCGAATTCATGAGGATCCGCCGCGATCACCGGGAAGGTATCGTAGTGCATCGGCACGACTATTTCGGGACGGACGAACTCCACCGCTCGAGCGGCGTCGTACACGTCCATCACAAAGTTGCCACCGATGGGGAGCAGCGCCGCCTTTACTTTTTCGGCGGCCAGAAGCTGCATATCCATCGTGAGCCCAGTGTCTCCGGCATGATAGATACGTTCTCCGTCCACGTCGAAGAGAAAACCGCAGGGATTTCCTCCAGGTATCATGCGGTCTCCCTCAATAATATCCGACCCGTGGAGCGCAGGGGTCATCTTGACGCGTCCAAAGGGGAAAGAGAAGGTTCCTCCGATGTGCATCGCGTGGCACGCAACCCCGTTCTTGCCGAGGTAGTGTCCTATTTCGTAATTCGTAACGACCGTGGCGCCCGTCCTGGAAGCGATGGAGACCGTATCGCCCAGATGATCTCCGTGTCCATGGGTGACGAAGATATAGCGCACATCCGTGAACTCGCTCTCATGCGCTGCGGCGCCCGATGGATTTCCCGAAAGAAACGGGTCGATGAGAATGACCGTATCCTTTCCCCGAATTTCAAACGCCGAGTGTCCGAGATACCGTAATGTCGCCATGTATACCCCTCCTTATTATGCCCGGACCCCCGCAGTGAACACGGGGGCCCGGGTTTCGGGATCACTTCGGGTCCGTTTTCTCCCGCGCCGGAGCGTTCGCTTCGGAAGGAACCGCCGGAACAGTCTTTATGCAGAGCTCTTTCAACTGCTCCTCCGGTACCGCCGACGGCGCACTCGACATAAGGCACTGCGCCTTCTGCGTCTTGGGAAACGCCATCACGTCACGGATAGAAGTCGCGCCGCTAAGGAGCATCGCCAGTCGGTCCATTCCAAGAGCGATACCTCCGTGGGGGGGGGTACCGGAAGAAAGAGCGTCGAGCAGAAATCCGAAACGCTCCCGCGCCGCTTCTTTTGTAAACGAAAGACAGGAGAATACTTTTTCCTGTAAAAGCGGGTCATGGATTCTGATGGAACCGCCGCCAAGCTCGTTGCCGTTGAGAACGCAGTCGTACGCCCTGGAACGCACCTCGCCGGGGTTTGAATCCATGAGCGCAACATCCTCGGAGCAAGGAGAGGTGAAGGGGTGATGCACCGCGCTCCAGCGTCCCGCTTCCTCGTCGCGTTCGAACAGAGGGAAATCCACAACCCAGAGAAACTCCCACGCCCCCTTGGCGACAAGTCCGTGCTCGCGGGCCAGTTCAAGGCGCAGCGCCCCGAGAATCTCGGAAACCTCGCGTCGGTCGCTCCCGGCGATCACAAAGAGCGCGTCGCCGTCGCCTATGGACGAGGATGATTTGAGCAGCGACTGGGAGCTCTCATCGAGGAATTTTACCAAAGGCCCCTTCAGCTCTCCGTCCTTGATTTGGAAGGGAGAAAGGCCGCGGGCGCCGAGGCGCTTCGCTTTTTCCTCGATATCGGAAAGATTCTTCCTTGAGAGCGAAGCCCCTCCGGGAAGAGGAATCCCGCGGACATACCCTCCGTGCGCCGCGACATCCCGGAACGGCTCGAAGGAGCTTCCTGCGAAGACTGGAGAGAGATCGACGATTTCAAACGGAATACGGAGGTCCGGTTTATCGCTCCCGTAACGATCCATGGCCTCCCAGTAGGACATTCGGCGGAACGGGGTCGCGACGTCCACGCCGACAGTCTCTTTAAAGAGCCCCTGAAGGTACTTCTCGATGAGAGAGAAGATGTCCTCCTCTACGAGGTAGCTCATTTCAATATCGATTTGTGTGAACTCGGGCTGCCGGTCCGCCCGGAGATCCTCGTCACGGAAGCATTTCACTATCTGGAAATACCTGTCGAAACCGCTTATCATCAAAATTTGCTTGAAGATCTGCGGCGACTGAGGAAGCGCGTAAAACGCCCCCGGATTGACGCGGCTGGGCACAAGGTAATCCCGCGCTCCCTCCGGCGTCGAGAGCGTAAGCATGGGAGTTTCGATCTCGATAAAACCGCCGGCGGACAGGAAATTCCGGGTGTACATCGCTATCTTATGCCGAAGACGCAGGTTCCGCTGCATCTTCTCTCTGCGAAGGTCGAGATACCTGTAGTGGAGGCGCAAGTTCTCATCCACTTTGTCGGTCAGCTCGCCTATTTCGAAAGGCAGCGGAGCGGCGGGCGCGAGGCGAAGAAAATCCCCGGCGACGATCTCCCATTCTCCTGTTTTCATCGAGGGGTTCGCGGTCCCTTCAGGACGGACGCGAATCTTCCCCTTCACCGAAACAACGAACTCGCTCCGCAGTTCCCGAGCTCGCTCATGTACCTCGGGGGTAAGCTCGGGGTTTATTACCACCTGAACGGCGCCGGTATGATCCCACAGCTCGATGAAGATAAGACCGCCGAGGTCTCTCCTTCGCCTGACCCATCCGTTGACGACGATCGGAAGCTCCTCGCCGCTCTTTCCCGAGACATCACCGCAATAACCCGTTCTTTGCCACTCTTTGTCGAAATATCGTTGCGCACCTTCCATGAAGCGTTCCCTCCAGGAGCCGTTTACCCTTCGCGGGTAGAGGTCAGTTTATTTTTCAGTTCGGCAACAAGCAGAGACAGTGAAATTTCCTGCTGCTCCGCCGTTGCGAGATCCTTCACCATTACCGTGCCGCTTGCGCGTTCGCTCTCTCCCAGAATGCACGCGAATCGCGCGCCGCGCGAAGAAGCGGCCTTCATCTGCGCCTTCATGCTCTTCCCC
>LVBO01000540.1 GCA_001604435.1 Synergistales bacterium Syner_01 | reverse complement strand
CTTCCATCTCGACAAGGTCGAGAAGCTCGGGGTCGTCCACCTGGTCCGTCTTGTTCATGAACACCACCAGCGCGGGCACGTTCACCTGGCGCGCGAGCAGCACGTGCTCGCGCGTCTGCGGCATCGGGCCGTCCGCCGCGCTCACCACGAGAATCGCTCCGTCCATCTGCGCAGCTCCCGTGATCATGTTCTTGATGTAGTCCGCGTGACCCGGGCAGTCGATGTGCGCGTAGTGACGGTTGTCCGTCTGGTACTCCACGTGCGCGATGTTGATCGTGATCCCGCGCTCTCTCTCTTCAGGCGCCTTGTCGATCATGTCGTACGCCGTGAACTGAGCAAAATTCGACGTCGCCAGGCACTTCGTGATCGCCGCCGTCAGCGTCGTCTTCCCGTGGTCGATGTGTCCGATCGTCCCTATGTTCAAATGCGGTTTCGACCTCTCAAATTTCTCCTTCGCCATTGTTCAATTCCCTCCTCGGAAAAATCGTTCGTACTTCGAATCAATACTTATATGCGTTCCTCAGCCCTTGAGAACCTTGTCGGCAACGTCGGCGCCGACCGCCTCGTAGTGATGGAACTGCATGGAATACGCTGCCCGGCCCGAAGTCTTGCTCCGAAGGTCGGTGGAATATCCGAACATTTCGGCCAGCGGAACGAATGCGCGGACAATTCTTGTGTTCAAACGCATGTCCATTCCTTCGATCCGTCCCCTCCGTGAGGAGAGATCGCCGATGACGTCGCCTACGTAGTCCTCCGGCGTGACGACTTCGACGGACATGATGGGTTCCATGAGGACCGGTCCCGCCTTCCGCATCGCCTCCTTGAATCCCATGGAGGCGGCGATTTTGAAGGCCATTTCGGAGCTGTCCACTTCGTGGTAGCTTCCGTCGACGAGCGCGACCTTGACGCCGATAACGGGATATCCGCCGAGGACGCCGTTGTTGAGCGCTTCTTCAAGCCCCTTCGCGACCGCGTTGACGTACTCCTTGGGAACGACGCCGCCCACGATCTTGTCCTCGAATTCGAAGCCCTTGCCCTCTTCGAGCGGCTCGACCTCGAACACAACGTGGCCGTACTGGCCGCGTCCGCCGGACTGGCGAACATACTTCCCCTCGGCCCTTGCCGCGTTCTTGATGGCCTCGCGGTAGGCGACCTGAGGTCTTCCGACCTTGACGTCGACGCCGAACTCTCTCTTGAGACGATCGACGATGATTTCCAAGTGAAGTTCTCCCATGCCGGAAATGATGGTTTGGGAGGTCTCCTCGTCGGTATAGGCACGAAACGTGGGATCCTCTTCGGAAAGCGCTCCGAGGCCCTTCGTCAGCTTGATCTTGTCGTTCTTCGTGGCGGGCTCGACCGAAAGATGAATCACCGGCTCCGGGAAGACCAGCTTCTCGAGAAGAAGCGGCTTATCCTCTTCGCAGAGGGTATCTCCGGTCTTCGTGTTCTTGAGCCCCGGAAGCGCGACGATCATGCCTGCGGTGGCCTCCTCCAGCTCTTCCCGCTTGTTCGCGTGCATCCTCAGGATGCGTCCTACGCGCTCGCGGCTGTGAGTGCTGGAGTTGTAGATGGCCGTCCCCTTCGAGAGGACGCCGGAATAGATGCGCGTAAAGACGAGCCGCCCGACGAAAGGATCGACAGCGATCTTGAATGCAAGCGCGGTGAACGACTCCTCGGTGCTGCTCTGTCTGAGAACCTCCGCTTCCGTGGAGGGTTCCGTCCCCTTGACGGGGGGGAGATCCACGGGACTCGGAAGGTAGGCCACGACGGCGTCGAGCAGAGGCTGAACGCCCTTGTTCTTGAACGCCGAACCACAGACGACAGGGACGATCTTCAGCGCGACGGTACCGGCGCGAATCGCTTTTTTGATCGTTTCTACAGGGACGTCCCCTCCGTCGAGATAGGCTTCCATGATCTGCTCGTCGTAATCCGAAAGAATTTCCAGCATAGAATCGCGGGCGGCCTTGGCCTCGTCCGCAAGCGCGGAAGGAATCGGCACAACGTGAGGATCGGTTCCCAGATCGTCCGTATACTGGATCCCGCGAAATTCGACAAGGTCGATCATTCCTGTGAAGCTGTCCTCGACGCCGATAGGAATCTGGACGGGAAGCGGCTTGGCTCCAAGCTTTTCCTT
>LVBO01000539.1 GCA_001604435.1 Synergistales bacterium Syner_01 | reverse complement strand
TGGGCACTCCGGCTTCCACCAGCGAGGAGAGAGTCCTGTTCGAGCGCGCCATGATGCCTTTGAAGATGATGTCTCCCACCAACGGGAGATGGAGCTTCGCGCGGTCGATAAGCGGGCGGGTTCCTTGGTTTTTACTCATCCACACGACAACCAATACAAACACAAGAAAGCTGACGGCCGGGATGTACCAGTAGTTCGCCATCCAGTTGGAAAAATCGAAGACCGCCACCGTAAGGCGGGGCAACTCCACATTCAAGCCCCTGAACACTTGGGAGAAGCGCGGCATGACGACGGTCACCAGGATATACAGGATCACGAAGGCGAAGAGGATGACGACGGTCGGGTAGGTGACCGCGGAGATGACCTTGCGCCGGAGTTCGTCCTGCTTGTCGAGGAAGGTCGCCAGGCGCTCGATGCTCTTGTCGAGGACGCCGCCCTCTTCGCCCGCCGCGACCATGGCGACCATCAGCGTGGTGAACTCGCTCCGGGTCTTCATAGCGCCGCTGAAGGAGAGGCCGGAGTCCACCCTCAGCTTTACCTGCTGGATCGCCTCGGCGAGACGCAGATTTTTCGTCTGGCCCGAGAGGATGTCGAGCGCGTTGCCCAACGTAACTCCCGCGTTGATCATCGCGGAGAGCTGCCGGAAGAAGATGACCTTGTCGCGCAGGGGCACCGTCCCCATCTTTTGCAGCTTGTCGAGCAGCGATCCTTCCGCGCCCGAAGCGGCGCTTCTCTCGATTTTTATCGGGAAGAGTCCACGCTGCCGCAGAGCGGCGACGGCGCCTTCCTGATTCGTTGCGGAAAGCAGCCCTTCAACTATTTTGCCGTCTGCGGACCGTGCTTTATACTTAAAATTCATGAGCGCCCCTCCACTTTGTATAC
>LVBO01000538.1 GCA_001604435.1 Synergistales bacterium Syner_01 | reverse complement strand
CGGGCGTCGTGCGGGAAAAGGGGTCGTTATAGTTCGTCGGAGGCAACGGCTTCGGCGCGGTAAGCGCGGGCTCCTCCCGTTCGCGCGCCGCATGCCCCGTGGCGTCGAAACGGAGAACATACTGGTTCGCCGGCGCAACGCCCTCGATATCCTTCAAAACCAGCGTCCCGTTCACCCGCACGCTGAAGACGACGGCCTCCCCCTTCTGCTCGGCGAACACGCTCTGCACAAGAGGGAGATCGAACTGCCGCTCCCACTTCCCCGACGCAAGGTAGGCCGGCTTGACGGAGAAAACGATCGAATCCGGGGTGTTGCTCGTGATCTCGGGCCTCGAAAGCGAGGCGCCCGTAAGCTGCATGACCACGGCATGCGACCCCATCTGCCGGACGGTCAGCCCCCCGATGGGCGGGAGCATTTTCAGCGCCTGGGCGTCCGGGGGTGTCGTCGCTTCGGCCTCCGCAGGACGAAGAACAACGCAACAGCCAGCCCAAAGCAGTGCAAAGATCATAAAAACGGAAAAAGCCTTCCATGGTTTCTTCATCCTGATTCCCCCTAAAATCCCGGTGTAATATCGATATTCTTGCCGGCCCACCGGACCGTCACCTTCTCAGACGTGATCCTGAGTATCCGCCCCTTCTTTTCGAGGAAAGAATACCCCGTCTTCACGATAATGCCGTTCCCGACGCCGTTGATATCCATAATGGCGATGGATTCCTTCCCCACCACCATGATCGCCCGAACGAACATGATCGGCGGAAGCGACTCCGTCACAAGCGGTTCAACGAGCGGGATGTCGCCCACCGCCGCAGCTCCCGCGCCTTTCGTCGACCTGCGGGAAACCGCGAACGGACGGCGGTTTTTCTCCGTCACGGACGCGACCAGCCCCTTGCTTCCCTGCCTGGCCTCCACCGTGCCGCGGTAACTTTCAAGGATGCCGTCCAGCCGTTTCGCATCCTCCTGCGACTGTCTGGGCGGAGGCTGAACGAAAACGGACTCCTCAACGGAGAGATCGACTACCCGTTTGAAAGACCATCCGAAAAAGATCGTCCCGCCGAAAAAAATAAGGAACAGGAGCCCGCGGGGCATACGGAAAGCGCCCTCACCGGCAACAAGCTTTCCCCAGAACGATTCGTTCACTGCTGGGTCGACCATTCTCACCACCTACTTCTTCAACACGGATTCGACGACGGCCACGCCTTTGGCGTTGTCGCCGTCGACGGAATCCATTCGCACGGAGGAAACCCTGAGCGCGACCTTCAGATTGCGCCAATCGGAGATCGTCTGAACAAACGAATAGTACGGCCCTTGAAAATCCACCTGAACCGCGCGGCGCCCCTGCGGGGAAGTCCCCGGCTTCACCACGTTGCTGCGGACTCCGTTGCGCGTCAGTTCCTGCTGAACCCAGGAGTAAAAATCGACTTCGTTCTCGGGAAT
>LVBO01000537.1 GCA_001604435.1 Synergistales bacterium Syner_01 | reverse complement strand
CGTTTCGCTATGCCGTTCTTCGTCGCGAAGAAAAGGAAGCTTTTCCCCTCCAGGCTCCGTCCGTACATGGAGACGACCGTCTCCCCGTCCTCCAGCGGCACGAGCTTCCCGACAAGTTTGCCCTTGCCGGAGCGTGATTCCGGAATCATGTGTCCCCGTATCGCAAGCACACGACCGGAGGATGTAAACAGATAGACGTCTTTGTGTGTGTTCGTCACCGCGAAGACGGCGATCTCATCCTCGTCCTGAAGGGCGGCGCCCTTTCGGCCCTTTCCGCCCCTCGCCTGCGGAACGTACTCGTCGAGGCTCTTCCGGCGGAGATAGCCGTCCTTGGAAAGAATCACGACGATATCTTCCTCCGGGATAAGGTCCTCTACCGAAACCTCCTCGTAGCTGTCGATTATTTCCGTCCTCCTGGGGCTGCCGAACTTCTTTCTCAGGAGACTCAGTTCGTCTTTGATCACACCGTCCAGAATTTTCGCGTTTCCGAGGATGCTCCGAAACCGTTCGATATCGGCGAGAAGGGCGGCAAGCTCCGCGTCGAGCTTCTCCCTTTCGAGTCCTGTGAGGCGCTGCAACCGCATTTCAAGTATCGCCTGCGCCTGAAGCTCCGAAAATCCGAGGGTGTCCACCAGACCTTCTCTTGCTTCCTGCGTCGTCTGCGCC
>LVBO01000068.1 GCA_001604435.1 Synergistales bacterium Syner_01 | reverse complement strand
CTCGTCGACCGGGTCATCCTGCCCGAAGCCACGCGGGGCGAGATCTGGAGAGCGCTCGTAGGAGCGGAGAGCAAGCGCGACCTGCGTCCGCGGCGCAAGCACGGCGTCATGCCGCACTGAAGCGGGAGAAGAAGCGAGAGAAGCAAGTGGAAAAGCAAGTGGAAAACCAACAAGGAACAGCCGGAAGAGAAGAAAAGGAAGGAGTGACGCACGCATGAGCATCGCACCCGCAGCGACCGTCGTCGCCGAGACGGTGGACGCCGCCGCAAGCGCGGCCGCGTCTGCCTCCGCGCGCATAGCGGAGGAGATGAGCGGAGTCGGAGGAGCGCTCACCATGTCCATAATCGCCTTCAGCGTCGTGTTTTTGGTGCTTGGAGGCCTGAGCGGAGTCATCTACGCCATCAAGTACATCGCGCAGGGTCTGGAGCGGAAGAAGAACGAACCGCCCGCAGGAAACGTGGCAGCAGGAAACGCAGCGGCAACGGCGCCCGTCGCCGCCGCCCCCGCGGCGCAGACAGGAGCCGACGGTCGTCTCATGGCCGTCCTCGCCGCCGCGGTGGCGGCCTCCGGAATCGTCGGTCGGATCGTCGGAGTCGCGCCCGCCGAAGGCTCGCGGACGCGCCCCGCGCGTTCGGGAGGATGGAGAAGCGCCGCGCTCGCCGAAGGGATCCAGGCGCTCGCCCGGGACTGGAAATAGGGTCGCGCAGGGCCGCCTGAAAAGGCGCATAGACGCGAACACCCGAAAAGGGGAACGCGGGAAAGCCGAAGAAGCGAACGAACGAAGCGAAACAACGAAGCGAACGAACGAAGCGAAACAACGAAGAACGAGCGAACAGACGAAAACTCACGAAGGAGGCTCATCGCACAATGAGCAAAAAATACAGAATCACAGTCGACGGAACAGCCTACACGGTAGAAGTGGAAGACCTCGGAGCGGGCGCGCCCGCGGCGGCGGCCGCGCCCGTTTCCGCGCCCGCGGCGGCTCCGGCCCCCGTAGCGGCTCCTGCGCCCGCGGCGGCTCCCGCCCCTGCCCCCGCGCCCGCGTCGGCTCCCGCGTCCGGAGGCGCCGGAGTCCCCGTCACCGCGCCCATGCCCGGCAAAGTCCTCAAAGTGCCCGTAAGCGCCGGAACCGCGGTCAAGAACGGAGACCTCGTCCTCGTCCTCGAAGCCATGAAGATGGAAAACGAAATCTTCTCCCCCGCCGACGGAGTCGTCAAGGAGATCCGGAGCCGCGAAGGGGACGCCGTCAACTCCGGCGACGTCATGATGGTCATAGGGTAGAACTCCCGGGACCGCGACACAGCCTGTAGACACAGGAGTTAAGGAGGGAGACCGAGGGCAATGGAAATCTACATGCAAGCGATAGGAGAGATCGTCGTATCGTCGGGCTTCGCCGGACTCACCGGCGGGCACCTCATGATGATCGTCGTCGCGCTGGTAATGCTCTACCTCGCCATAGGGAAAGGATTCGAACCGCTGCTGCTCGTACCGATAGGATTCGGCTGCCTGCTGGTGAACCTGCCGCTGTCGGGGATCATGGACGACGGAGGCTTTCTGCGGTACGTCTTTTTCGGAACGGAACACGAAATCTACCCCGTCATCATCTTCATGGGAATAGGAGCCTTGACGGACTTCGCGCCGCTGTTGGCCAACCCGGTCACGTTTTTGCTCGGAGCGGCGGCGCAGTTCGGAGTGTTCATCGCGCTGTTCGGGGCGATGCTCATGGGATTCTCCGTGAACGAAGCCGCGTCGATCGCGATCATAGGAGGAGCGGACGGTCCCACGAGCATCTATTTGACCATGAAGCTCGCGCCGCAGATCCTGGGAGCGGTGGCGGTGGCGGCGTACAGCTACATGTCGCTGGTGCCGCTCATCCAGCCGCCGGTGATCAGGATGTTCACCACGAAAGAGGACCGGAAGATCCGGATGGACACGCTTCGCCCCGTCACGAAGCTTGAGAGGATCCTCTTCCCCGTAGTCACCACCATGGCTGCGGGTTTGATTCTCCCCGCGTCGGTGCCGCTGGTGGGTATCCTCATGTTCGGGAACCTGGTCAGAGAGTGCGGCGTCACGGACAGGCTGAGTCAGGCGGCGCAGAACGAGATTCTGAACACCACGACGATCTTTTTGGGCCTGTCGGTGGGAGCGACCATGAACGCCGACGAATTTCTGACCGTGGCGACGCTGAAGATCATCGTGCTCGGACTGGTGGCGTTCGTCTTCAGCACGGCCGGAGGCGTCATGTTCGGGCAGCTGATGAAGAAGTGGAGCGGGGGGAAGATCAACCCGATGATAGGAGCGGCGGGAGTGTCGGCGGTGCCGATGGCGGCGCGGGTGGTGCAGCGCGTGGCGCAGAAGGAGAGCCCCGGAAACTTCCTTCTGATGCACGCGATGGGTCCGAACGTAGCCGGAGTCATAGGCACGGCCGTCGCCGCGGGCGTCATGCTCACGCTGCTGAGCTGATGATCCGAAGAACTGTCTGTACGGGGATCTCTGGAGAGGTCCCCGTCTTTTGTTTATCTGCTTTTTGAAGAGAGGGGAAAAAAGTGCGCGAAATTTCCGTTGAAAAGGTAACAGCGGAAGTGGCGAGACTCTTTTTAGAGGCTTCCTACCAGCTTCCATTGGATATCGCACAGGCTCTAGACAGCTCTGCGGGTTCGGAGAAGGGACTTCTGGCGGCTTCCGTATTGAGAACAATCGGAGAAAATGCGCGTGTCGCTTCCGAAGAAGTCTTTCCGCTGTGCCAGGATTGTGGAATGGCGATTGTTTTTATAGATCTTGGACANNNTTTTTACGAAAATCCATCGTCGACGATCCGCTTTTCGAGCGAAGGAACACCGGCGACAATACACCGGCGAAGATGCATCTCCGCATTGTTCCGGGCGAAAAGGTTCGTATTACTGCAGCGCCGAAGGGGTTCGGAAGCGAAAACATGAGTTCGGTCGGGATGCTCTCGCCGGCCGCGGGGGAACAGGGAGTCGTTGATTTTATCGTCGGG
>LVBO01000067.1 GCA_001604435.1 Synergistales bacterium Syner_01 | reverse complement strand
TCCTTCTCCTCTTGCAGCATAGCGAGCGTATCCGCGAGGTCGGCCAGGTACTCCATCCGTCGAAGCTCCTTCATTCCTTCCGCAAGCGTCTTGAAGCCGTCGAGATTCCTGCCGTGCTCCGCAACGATGAACTTGATGTCTCCCGCGACGGCGAGGGCGGACTTTCCTCCGGCAAGCTCCTTCTCCACAGCTTTGATTTTAGAATGGATGACCGCGCTGTATTCCGCGAGACGCTTGAATTCGGGAGGGTATCGCTTCGCCGCCTCTTCCGCGAGCTGTTCCACATCCGGGAGCGAGACCTGTGCGGCTTCCTCCAGCCTGCTTCGCAAATCGTCCAGCGCTCTGCTCCTGTGGATGTCGAGGTTGCGGGCCCAGCGGATATTCTGTTCCAGCAGCGACCGCTGCGACGCCGCCAAGGATGCCATGCGCCGGAGTTCGCCGACGAGCTCTCTGCCTGAGGCGACCGACTTCGCGTCCTGCACCTCCTGCGCCATCCCCTGCTCGCGAAGCGTCGCGCCGCTCACTTCAAGGGTGTTCAGGGTGTCGAGAGCCTCTCCCGCAAGAAAGATCACCGTCTCCGCGCCGCCGACGATGGCCCCTCCCGCCCATTTTCCGCTCACCTTGGCGAGTTCGTAGGCGCCCTTGACTGTTCCGTAGGCGGTTCCCTTCAGCGACGCCTCGGCCGCGATCTTCATCTTCACCGCAAGACTCTCCGGATCCTCTCCCCTGCTTCTGTAGTACTCCTTGAGCTCTTCCACGCGCTTCTTCGTGTACTCCGCCGTGTCCCTGCTCGCGGCGTCGACGGTCGCCCGAAGCGTCATGTCGTAGGCGAAATTGAGCGCGGTTCTGCCGTAGTCGGGATTGCCCGACGTTCTTTTGTTCTCTTCCGCCATGGCGTTGTACCCGGCCAGAAGCGTAGAGAGAATGCCCGCTCCCTTGAGGAGATTCGTCCCGGGAGCGGCGGTTTTACCACCGGCCGCAGGATTCTTCATTTCGGCCGCCACCTCTTTGGCGAAACCGCCTCCGAGCCTGGCCTCGATACTCGCAAGGGCGTCCCCCTGCCGGGCGGGCGGCAGCCCCTTCAGCGTGCCCGCAATCGCCTCCCTCAAGGCGCCTCGCCGCTCGGGGGACTGAGCGGAGACGGCAAGATCGCCGAGCGTGTCCGCATAGTTGCGCAAAGCCTTCTCGGTAAGATGGCCGCTCATCGCATCGACGGCCGCCTCGGCGCGGCGGTGCTGTACGTCCGGGCCGCGCGCGCCCGCCGCGCCGAGCAGCGGAGCAGTCTCCCCCGAGGCGCCGCGGAGGCTTCGCTCGAGCCTGTTGATGCGCTCGATGTACTTGGACTCGTGGGATTCCGCCTTGCGGATCTCCGCCGCAAGGGCGTCCCGCTCCGCCGGAGTTCCCGAGGCGCGATATCGTTCCGCGAGGTCGGTCTTCGCCTGCTTCATCTTCTCGACCTTGGCTTTCATTTCCTCCGCGTACGCCTGCCCCTCGGCGACGCTCAGGGGATCTCCGGCGTCCAGCTTCGACTGCGCCCCGGCGGCAAGGGGGGAGACGTACATGTTGCCTCCGTCGGCGTTGATGAGCGCTGCGGCCTTTGCGAACTCCGCTTCGCTCTTCATTCGCGAGGGAGAGGGCATGATGTCCGTCTCCGTCCGGGCGGCCCAGTTGGTTCCCTCATCTGTTTTCAGACCGCTTCCGCGGAGGTACGCCTCGACCCGTTTGTTATATGCCTGCCGCGCATTCTCTACATCCGCCGCGGTAAGGTCGGCCCCCGCCATCTGGATATCCGTGTCCGTGCCGGGCTTGTAGATTTTTCTGCCGCCGCCCTCAGTGGCGAATCCCGCCTCGCGCGCTGCTTCCGCGGCCAGCGCCCTGTTCTTGCCGTCGTACACGGCCTGCGTCTTTTGATAGACGCTCCCGTCCAGCTTCCCCTCCATCGCGAGATGGTTCACCCGCCGGTTCTCCATGAAGAGGAGCGCCTCGTCGGCAGAGCTCCCTTTTCCCGAAGCGACCCTCTCCGCCGCCTTCAGCAGGCTTGCGTCCTCCGATGCAAGGGAGGAAGAGAGGGGAAAAAACAGAGCCGACAGAAGCAGCAACAGACAGCATGCAAGCCGTACCCCAGTTATCCGCACTCTGCTCATAGCTCCTCAAGCTCCTTTCGCAAGCGAAGAAGATTCTCCCACATACCGGAAGAGCGGGGAAGAGAGGCCTCGGCTTCGTCGAGACAACCAGCCGCCGCACTTCGATACTCGTCGCGCAGCTTTTTTTCTTTTTCGCTCAAAACTCTGGACTTCTCTGCATAGAGAGCCGCCAAGGCCAGAAGGGTGACCTCGCGTTCATCCTCTCTCTCGGCCAGAATTTGCCGAAGGCAATCGATACCACGTTCCCAGTCCCCGCTGGCCCCGGCGAGAAGAAGAATCTGTGAGACCGGTCCCTCCGGTGAGATGAGCGGATTCCACGAACGTCGAAGCGCCGTCGTGAACGCTCGGTCGAAGAGGGAGAGACGCGCATAAGCATCCGCAAGGCGAGCAAGTATCATATCGGACGGAGAGGATTCCGCCAGACCTTTGTACAATGCAAGCGCAAGCGAGGCTGACGCGGCGTCGTTCATAGCGGCATAGGCGTCCGCGAGATCAAGAACGGCGGATATTTCGGCGGGGTTCTTACGGAATACGGCCTCTTTTTCTGCGAGTTTTGTTTCACTCCGGGCACGTTCCTCTTTCTCGAGAGCGGTATCCTTTCCGGAGAAGTAGACCTGCTCGTGCGTATCTTGTTTTATCTTCGCTGGAGGGATCTTCTTCACTCCGCCTGCGCTTCCCGAAGAAACACCCTCGCCCTTCTTCACCGAGAATCTGACCGTCTTCATCTTTTTCTCTCCGTCCAACCCGGCCTCTACGAAATAATCGCCCTCGGGCCACTCCTTTTCCAGAGAAACGGTCGAATGGAAGATGGCTGTTTTCCGACGCACAGGGTTCTTCGCAGTATACTCAGCGAAGCGTATTTTCTCCTTCCCCGGCGGAGCAAAGTACCAGACGAAACGCACCTTCATCCCCGCCGACACATTTCGACATTCGGCAAAGACAGACAAAAGAGGCGCCTCGGGAGGGTAAACCGTCACCCTTTCACCTGGCCATCCATCGGGATTCACTCCGGACGCCATAAAAAGCTCCGCGAGCAACGGAGGTTTCGCCGCCTCGGCAACGCACAAAGAACCGACAAAAAGAAACAGCGAACACATACACAGGAAGAAGAGTTTTCTCACGGGGATTCCTCCTTTATCGACGCACACACAGACCATCCACGAGAACCGCCCATACGCGCCATCACAGGAGAAAAAAGCTGACGGGCATTTTGGATTATTATAGCACTTTCTTATAAAAGCAAACGAACAGTAAAAATACCCTTGCCCTTGCACGCCGGAGGTCCATTGGAGGAAAATTTCAAACTCTACGGCATCCGTGATATACTCCTATCGATTTTCAAAAGGTAGTACCGAGCGCTTCTATTACTTATTTTTCCGGGCGACAAGCCCGCCGACGACCACAAAGGAGAAAAAATGCATCTTTTTATTCTGTGCCCGCCTCCTCCGAAGAACTTCTAGCGTCCGTACCGTTAGGAGCCGAAAGACGCTTATAGTGCACCTCTGCTTTTTCGAGAGGTGTATACAGGATGTCTTTCATCGAATTTTTAAAATACGTGAAGTGGGTATAGAAAGAAGGATGAGTTCCCATGAGAAAAACAACATCTTCCTGCGCACTCTACCTCGCCGCGTTTGTCCAGATGCTTGGCGTAGGACTTATCGTCTCCCTCCTTCCTGGACGGGTTATCAGCCTGTCGGGATCGATGGACGATGTGGGGTTCATTGCGTCGTTTTTCGCCATCCCTTTTGTGGTGCTTCAAATTCCTGCGGGACGGCTTTCAGACCGCTTCGGCTGCAGGCTCTTGCTCGCAGCCGGATGCATGCTCGCGGGTTTCACAGGACTGCTCTACTATAGCGCACGGTCCATACTGGAAATCCTTGCGGCCAGAGCAATACAGGGCATCGCGGAGATACCCGCATGGGCGCTCGGGCCCGCGCTGCTCTCGACGCTTTTTCCGGACGTCCGCGGAGAGGTTATCGGTAGGTACAACGCCTCGTTTCATCTGGGGCTGATGGCAGGGAGTCTCGCCCCCGTACTCGCACCCTCTCTGCGGACAGGGAACACGGCGTTCCTTCTCTACTCCGTCGCCGGTTTTTTCTCCGCTGCGGTCATTCTGGCCTTTGTACGCGATCCCGCGCAAATAGCCTGCGAAGGGAAGAACGTTTCATTCCAAGACTTTCGGAGCGTGCTGTCCTCGATCTATCGAATCCGCAGACCTGAACTGTATGCAGGAATATGTCTTTACGGCGGAGCGTACGGCGCGTTCCTTACTGTAGTTCCAGGCGTTCTTCTCGGAGAAAAAAACTTCGGACAAGGCGGCGTCACCATCCTCTTCGCCCTATTCTACGTTGCCGTCAGTTTTTCTCAAGATATTGCGGGGCGATTTTCGGACAAGAAAGGACGGACTCACGCCATGATCACCGGGCTGGTTCTGGCCGCCGGAGGTATGGCAACGTTCATGCTTTTCAGCGGGACAATGGTCTTTCTCGCTCTCTTCGCCGCGTCGTGCGGTTTGGGCGTTTTCTGCGTCGCATCTCTGGCGCTGTTAGGGGATAGCGCGCCTGCATCCATGAAAGGGGTGGTCTCGGCGATATTCTATGTGTTCTGGGGCGCCGGGTTCTTTCTTCTCCCTCCGTTGCTTACATGGCTGGGAAGGCCCATCGGGTACAGCACTACATTTTTTCTTTTCTCCACCGTTATGATCGTCGAAACTGCGATGCTGTACAGAGGAGAGAGCTCACGTTCAGGGAGAAACATCAAATGTTAATGGTCTAATCGAAATCCGCGGGACTATGCGCAAGGAACTTGCTCCCTTGCGCATAGTCTCTACTGAAAAAGTTATGTTACTTCTTCTGCTGCAGCGCCTCCCAGAGGCCGGCGAGGTACATCGCGCCGAGCGCGCGGTCGTAGAGTCCGTACCCCGGCTTGCCGGTCTCTCCCCAGATCATGCGGCCGTGATCGGGACGCATCGGGCCTGTGAATCCGGTGTCCGCATACGCTTTCATGATCTCGAACATGTTCAGACTGCCGGACTCCGTCGGGTGCGCCGTCTCGTGGAACGCCCCCTTGCCTGTGATCTTGACGTTCCGTACATGCGCGAAGTGAATGCGCCCCATTCCGCCGAACTTGCGGATCATGGCCGGAAGGTCGTTGTCGGGACGCGCGCCGAGAGAACCGGAGCAGAGACTGAAGCCGTTGTTCGGGCTGTCGACGAGCGTGACGAACCGGTCGTAGGAGGCCTCGTCCCGGATGATACGCGGCAGGCCGAAGATCGACCAGGGGGGGTCGTCCGGGTGGATGGCCATCTTGACGTTGGACTCCTCCGCAACGGGAACGGTCTTTTCAAGGAAGTACTTCAGGTTCTCCCAGAGCCCTTCCTCGCTGAGCTCCTTGTATCCGTCCAGAAGCGCCCGAAGCTCCTTGGCGTCGTACGAGGTGCTCCAGCCGGGGAGATCTTTCGTCCCCTTCGAGAGGTCCATCTTGAGCACTTCGACGTCGTCGTACGAAAGAGCGTTGGAACCGTCGGGCAGCGGCATGGCCATGTTCGACCTCGTCCAGTCGAAGACCGGCATGAAGTTGTAGCACAGCACCGGAACGCCCGCCTTCCCCATGTTCCGGATGGAGGCGCAGTACTTGTCGATAAGGACATCTCTGTCGGGACGCCCCAGCTTGATATTCTCGTGTACCGGAATGCTCTCGATAGCGGAGAGAACGAATCCCTTCCGCTCGACCGCCGCTTTCAGGCTCTCAATCTTCTCAAGAGGCCACGTCTCGCCCAAGGGAACGTCGTAGAGCGCACTGACGATCCCTTTAAGCACCGGAACCTGTCGGATCTTGTCGAGAGTGACGGGGTCGCTCTCTCCGTACCATCTGAATGACAGAATCATGCGCAATCCTCCTCTCTTTTGCTCTCTGCAGTAAGCAACAGCTTAGAATCCGATGCTGGTGCCGCCGTCCACGGGAAGGACGACGCCGGTAAGATAGCGTGCCGCGGGAGATGCGAGGAAGACGACGGCGTTCGCCACATCCTCGGGGAGCCCCAGCTCGTTCATCGGGGTGCGGGAGAGGACCTTGCGCTTTCTCTCCGGGTCGCCCTCGAAGGCCTTGCGCGACATCGCGGTATCGATGAAACCGGGCGCGACGGCGTTGACGGTGATGCCGAAGGGGGAGAGCTCCGTGGCGAGCTGTTTCGTCAGTCCTGCGATGGCGGCCTTGGAGGATGTGTACGCGCTCACGTACGGAATACCGAAGAGCGACGCCATCGAGGCGATATTGATGATCGCGCCGCGCTTTCGCTCGAGCATGAAGCGGCTTATCTCGCGTGTGAGCGAGAAGACGGCGACCAGGTTGACCTCGAGGATGTTATGGTAGATCTCGTCCGTAGTCTCCAAGACGGGCTTCTTGATGTTCTGTCCCGCGTTGTTCACCAGGATGTCGACAGGTCCGCCCGCTTCCAGCTTCTTGACGAACCCGACGTTGCCCGGAAGGTCGGTAACGTCATGGACCATGTACGACGCCTTCGGCCCCATGGAGTCGCAGGCGTCCTTCAACAATTCCTCCCGCCGGCCTACGATGACCACGGAACCGCCGTTCTCGACAATTCCCTGCGAGATGGCGAGGCCGATGCCGCTTCCGCCGCCCGTGACCAGCGCCCGTTTTCCCTCAAGCGAAAATTTGGATGTCATATCGCGTTTCTCCTTTCACATTCTGGTTCATACGCCGGTTGCTTTCCCGGCGATCGTGCGTCAACGGTTGAAAAGCAGATTCGGCAGCCACGTCGAAAGCGCTGGAATATAAGAGACCAGCAGCAGGATGAAGATGCTCACGGCGAGAAAAGGCAGTCCGGCGCGCGAGATGCGGCTGATGGACACCTTCCCGATGCTGGAGGCGACGAAGAGACAAACGCCCACGGGAGGAGTGGTCAGCCCGATCATCAGATTGAGCACGGCGATCATGGCGAAGTGGATCGGGTCGATCCCCACACGCAGCGCAACCACGAGCAGCGTCGGGAAGAGCGTGAGCAGCGCGGCGATCGTCTCCATGAACGTCCCCACGAAGAGCAGCAGCGCGTTGATCATCAGTATGATAAGGAATTTATTCGTAGTAACGCTCAACATAGCGTCGGCGACCATCTGCGGAATGCGTTCGCTGGTGAGAATCCAGGCGAAGAGATTCGCCAGTCCGACAAGAACGATGATCGACGCGGTGGTAATCGCGGTTTCGAGAATCACGGCCGGGAGCTCCCTGAACGAAAGATCCTTGTAGACGAACATGCCGATCACCACGGCGTAGACGCAGGCAACCATCGCCGCCTCGGTAGGACTGAACAGCCCTCCGATGATGCCGTACAGGATGAGCACCGTGAGCATCAACGCCCAGAAGGCGCCGAAGAACTCCTTCAGCAGCAGGCGGCGGGGCACCTTCTCCCCCTTCGGGTAGTTCCGTTTCTTCGAGATAAACCAGGCGACCGCCATCAGACCGAGCCCCAGCAATACCCCCGGGATGGCTCCGGCGAGGAAGAGACGTCCGACGGAGAGGCCGGTGAGCGTCCCCGCGATGATCATCGGCATGCTCGGCGGAATGATCGGACCGATCGTCGATGATGCTGCGGTGACGGCGCAGGAGAACTCGGCGTCGTACCCTTCTTTTTTCATCGCCGGGATGAGAATGGCGCCGAGGCTTGCGGTGTCTGCGACGGCGGTTCCGGAGATGCCCGCGAAGATCATCGAGGCCACGATGTTGGCCTGTGCGAGTCCGCCTTGGATGTGCCCGACGAGCGCGTTGCAGAAGCGGATGATCCGGTCGGAGATGCCGCCCCGGTTCATCAGGTTCCCCGCGAGGATGAATCCAGGGATGCAGAGCAGTACGAAGACGTCGATCCCCGAGTACATCTTCTGCGGGATCACGATGAGCGGAATGCCTGCGATCCAGAGATAAACCAGCGAGGAGATGCCAAGACAGAAAGCGATGGGGAGCCCCACAAAGAGAAGAATGAGAAAGACGATAAAAAGCATCGCGACCATGTCAGTTGCCCCCCTTCAGTGCCGCACGAGTATCCCGGACAACTTCCGCCAGCGAATAGAGCACGATGGAGCCCGACATGACGGACATGGAGGCGAATATATAGTGCATTGGAATGCTCAGGGAGGGCGACGTCCGCATCCTGCCTATTCCAAGGTTTTTCAGCGAGTAGTAAAAAACGACAGCCATGAAGGCCGCAACAAGAAAATCGAGAGCGATTTCGAGCCACAGTTTCATTTTTTCCGGAAGAAGATTCGTGAAGACATCAACGTTCACATAGGCTTTTTCCTTTACGGCCAATCCCGCAGCGAAGCTCACCGTGTACGCGAACAAAAAACGGGAAGCCTCCTCCGTCCAGTGGGGAGAACGCGGAAGGAAAAGGCGGGCGAACACCTGGAGAAGAACCACCGCCACGAGGCCGAGAAAAGTTGCGATTACACAGAATTCCATGATACGGCTGAAGAGATTGAATGGTTTTTTCATTGGTCGGTCG
>LVBO01000536.1 GCA_001604435.1 Synergistales bacterium Syner_01 | reverse complement strand
GGGGAGGGCGAGGAGGCGGATGGTCTTCATCGCCTGGTCTTCGGGAAGAGTGAGCATCAGCAACACCATCGCCGCGTGGACCAGCAGCCCCATGAGGTAGAGAAGGCGGGCCGGGGCCCGACCGGTTTTGCCGAAGTGCATGCGGTGGAAGAGCGCGCCGACGAGGGCGGAGGAGACGATGACCGAGACTCCCATCACGGCTCCGGGGCCGCCTTGATGGATACGGAGAACAAGCGCCATGCACGCAGCGAGAGCCGCCGCGACCGGACCGAAGAAGAAACCGCAGACGCTCAACATCACCGACCGGCCGTCGAAGATGAGCCCCGGCGCCAGGACGAGGGGATGCAGCATCCCCAGTATCGAGGCCGTTCCGTAGAGCGCCCCCTGCATCAGGAGTTTTCGCCCCCGGCGCTCTCCGTCCGCGCCTATGAAGCCCGACAAAATGCTCAGCGAAGCGAGCATTCCCAAGTTGAAAACGATGTCCAGCATCTTGTCCATGAGCCTTTTCAGCTCCTTTTCAGAGAGAGGCCGCCTTTACGGAGTGCTCTTCGGATTCGCCCGGCGTTCGAACTTTTTCTGCTTTCATTATTATAGAGTAGGCGCGTCAAAAAACAATGAAAAACAGTGCGTTCTGCTCAAATGTTGCGAGAAAAGCAGCGTCGCCGGAGCTTTTTATTGGTCCGCGACCGTTTCGCGCGGATCGGGAAAGACGATGTCGATACTGCACCCCTCGCCGGGGCTCGATTCCAGGCGTATCGTCCCGCGGAGCAGGCGGACGCGCTCGCTGATGTTGGCCAGCCCTCTGCGGCCGGAGGTGCGAAGGCGTTCGTATTCCGTCCCGGGGTGTTCGCCCGCGTCGAACCCTTTGCCGTCGTCCCGGATGGAGAAGCGGACAGTCCTTCCTTCGTTCCGTACGCGTACCTGAATCGAGCGCGCGTCTCCGTGTCTGACCGAGTTCGACACCGCTTCCTGCATTATGCGGACGAGCGCAAGCACGTGTTCCTCGGGGAGCGAGTCCAGCGTCTCGTCGGTCGTCGCCTCGACGTTCGCGTCGCCGTGCGCGCGGGAGAGCGTAGCTGCGTTCTCGTCGATCGCGCTGACGAGCCCAAGTCGGACCCATGACGGCGAGAGCTTCTCGCAGAACCCCCGAAGCTCGTCCCCCGCGTTTTTCATGATCTCCTCCGCGGTATCCAGAAGTTCGCGAAGCTCGCCGGAAGAGTTCTCGTCCATGGATTCCCTCGCCATCTGGACTCGCCTGATCGCGGCCGCCGCCGACTGAAGAGGTCCGTCGTGCAGCTCGCGGGCAAAGATTTTGCGCGCCTTCTCCTCGGCTCGGATCATAGCGCCGACGTACCGTGCCCGCAACTCTTCCCTGGTGTATGTCTTTTCGGCCAGCTCCTCGATGGCTTCCGACAGCGCGCCGAACTCGGAGACGGCGGAGGTGGCGGGGCCGTCGAGTCCCAGGCTGCGCTCTTCGCCCCATCGCGCTCCGCGTATCCGCTCCGCGAAGCTCCGCAGCGCTCGGGCACGCTCTTCGACGAGTTCTCTCGTACGCTCGGCGACCAGTCGCTCGAGGTTTTCGTTCTGCTCCCGCAGTCGGCGCTGCAGCGCCGCGATTTCGAGATGCGCGCCCGCGCGCGCCAGCACCTCTTCCTCCTGGAACGGTTTGGTGATGTAATCCGCGCCTCCGCAGGCGAAGGCGCGGAGCTTGTCCGACGTGTCGCCCAGCGCGCTGATGAAGAGCACGGGAACGGAGGCGAGCCGGGGATTCGCTTTCAGGCGGCGGCAGACTTCGAAGCCGTCCATATCCGGCATCAGAACATCGAGCACGATGAGATCCGGCGGAGTCTCGGCCGCCGCTTCCAGCGCCAGCCGCCCGCGGGGGAAGGCGAGCACTCTGTATCCCGCGGCCCGCAGCATACGGTCGAGAAGGTCGAGGTTGGCGGGCGTATCGTCCACCACCATGACGGTCGCTTTCATTCCGTTCCGCTTCATTCCCGTGCTCTCCCCTCGTTCATTTCGTGTTGAGGCGCCGATGAGAGAAGCGATTGCAGCCTCTCGTAGTCGTATCGTCTGGCGAGCGCCAGAAGTTTTTCGGCGGTTGCTTCGTCGATCGCGCGCGCGGCGGCGATCTGCTCTCGCAAACCCGCCATGTCGCCCGACTTCACCGCGGCGCGCATATCGGCGCGCATCTCGGCGGGAATGACGGCCAACGCTTCGCTTGTCAACGGCGTTTCCCCTCCGCACGACTCTTCGGCGTGAACGCACCGGAGCCCGAGCGCCCTGCCCAGCGCCAAGAAGAGTTCGTCGGGCCTGAACGGTTTCCTCAGATAGTCGTTCACTCCCGCCCGAAACGCTTTCTGTTCGTCCTCCTCGAAGGCGAAGGCCGTAACCGCGACGACGGGGATCGTCGCTCCCCGGGCGTCCGCCTTGATCCGGCGGGTGGCCTCGTAGCCGTCCATAATCGGCATGCGCATATCCATCAACACCGCGTGCGGCGACCATTCCTTGAAGAGCTCCAGCGCCTCTTCGCCGTTCGAGCACTCCTTCAGCTCGAATCCCGTGGGGGCCAGCAGCGCCCGCAGCACGTCGCGATTCTCCTTTTTATCGTCCACCACGAGTATCCGAAACTCCTTTCCGTCGGTCTCCACGCCGACGATGCGGCGGGGATCGCTCTGAGCGCTCGCGCCCTCCTCGCTCCGGCGCAAGGGCGCCGAGACGGTGAAGCGGCTTCCTTCGCCCGGCGTGCTCTCGACCGTAAGGCTGCCGCCCATGAGCTCGACGAGTCGTCTGCTGATGGAGAGTCCGAGGCCGGTGCCTCCCGCCGCTTTCCCGGCGTCCGATTGGCGGAAGGGGTCGAAGATGCGTTCCAGCTCGATCCGGCCGATGCCCGGGCCGGTGTCCTCGACATCGACCACGAGATCGACGGACGCGTCGGCGGGCGTTTTCGAATCGGCGTGGACGCGCAGCGCGATCCCTCCTTCCTTCGTGAACTTTACGGCGTTCGACAGCAGATTGAGCAGTACCTGCCGCAGCTTGGCCTCGTCCCCCACCGCGTAGCGAGGAACGTCGCAGTCGCACTCCATTTCGAGGTGGAGCCCCCGCGACTCGGCGCGCAGCCGGAACATCGACTCCAGGTCGTCCAGCAGATCGTGGAGGCAGAAGGGAGCCGGATTGAGCGTCAGGCGCCCCGCCTCGATCCGCGACATGTCCAGAACGTCGTTGATCAGGCGCAACAGATGACGTCCGCTCCGGTTGATCGTGCGGATCTGCTCGGCCTGCTTCTCCGAGAGGGAGGGGTCGCGTTCGAGCGCCGCGCCGAATCCGAGAATGGCGTTGAGCGGCGTGCGGATTTCATGGCTCATGTTCGCCAGGAAGGCGCTTTTCGCTTGGTTCGCGGCTTCGGCGCTCTCCTTGGCGACCTGCATCGCGTG
>LVBO01000535.1:602-4734 GCA_001604435.1 Synergistales bacterium Syner_01 | reverse complement strand
CGAGGAAGAAGCCGCCGCCGCTCCCGACCACGGTGTTTTCGAGCACGGTCTGCGACGGGACGAGCGTGAAGTGCTGGTGCACCATGCCGACTCGCCGGGCGATGGCGTCGCGGGGGGAGGAGAGGGAGACCTTCTCCCCTCCGATGCGGATCTCGCCGCCGTCGGCGGCGTAGTATCCGAAGAGGATGTTCATGAGCGTCGTCTTTCCCGCGCCGTTTTCGCCGAGGAGGGCGCAGATCTCACCCTCGTACAAGGCGAAGTTCACGTCCCTGTTGGCGACGACGTCGAGAAAGGTCTTCCGGATCGAGCGCATTTCGACGACGGGAGCGCGCTCTTCGGTATGCGTTATGTCGGGCCGGTTCATCGGCGGTTATTCCCCCTTTAGGGTGTTCCCGTTGGAAAAGGGGAACGGAGAGATGCCCCCGTTCCCCCCAAAAAACATCAGTCCGTCTTCAGTTCCGTCTCGACGACCGGGACGGTGAACTCGCCGGCGAGGATCTTCGCCTCGAGGTCGCGGACTTCCTTGATCAGCTCGGCGGGAAGTTTCTGCTCGAACTCGTGGAAGGGAGCGAGGAACGCGCCGCCCTTGGCCATCATCGACCACTCGCGCAGGTCTTCCGCTTTCCATTCGCCCTTGCGCACCGCGTCGACCGAGTGAAGCACCGTCGGGTACATGTCCCACACCGGGCCGGTGACGACCACTTCGGGGGCCAGGTCGTGCTGGTCGAGCATGTTGCCGAAGGCGAGGATCTTGTGCTCCTTCGCCGCCTCGAAGACGCCGAAGCGCTCCGCGAAGATGAGGTCGACGCCCGACTCGATCTGGGCCAGGGCGGCCTCCTTCGCCTTCGGAGGATCGAACCAGCTTCCGATGTAGGCGACCTTCACCTTGACGGCCGGGTTCACGGAGAGCGCGCCCTCTTTGAATGCGTTGACCAGCCGGTTGACTTCCGCGATGGGGATGGCGGCGACGATGCCGAGGGTGTTGCTCTTCGTCATCCGTCCGGCGATGATGCCGCACAGGTAGGAGGGCTCGTGGATCCAGTTGTCGAAGACCGAGTAGTTCGGCTCCTGGAAGGTGAACTCCGAGCCGAAGGCGAACGCGACCTCGGGGTACTCCTTCGCCACGCGACGCGACGGTTCTTCTCCCGCGAGGAAGGCGTCGCCGACGATGAGGTCGAAGCCTCTCTCGGCGTACTCGCGGAGCACGCGCTCGAAGTCCGCCGCGCCGACCTTCTCCGCGAACTCATACGTGATGCCGGTCTCTTTCTGCACCTTCAGACACGCCTGATGGATCGCGCCGTCCCACGGCTCCTCGATGGCCGTCTGGAAGACGGCCGCCAGCTTGAAGTCCTTGTAGTCCTTCACATCGGCCGCCGCCGCCCCGGCGAAGAGAACCAGCAGGCAGAGAGCGAGCAGAGCAACAAATTTCTTCACACACATGCACCTCCCGTTCAAAGTATCCGGCGAACCGGCGGGGGCCGGACGCCGCTTCAAAGAGCCTGATTTCACCGCGTTCCGCGAAAAAAGCCCTTCCTCCCGTCACCTCCCTGATTTCCGCGGATTTTCACAATCGCGCCAATTCCCATTTTATCAGAAGTTCTGTACTCTCGATGATTTCCAATCATTCAATCAACGGGAGGGGCTTCTGTCAATGGCGACGGGTGACGTGAATTTTCACTCTTCCTGTCGGCAGTGGACAGGGATGAGCGACTATGGTACCATTCTAATGCAAACGATTGCATAAATCAAATCGACGGGGAGTAGAGAGAATGGACCTTGTGGTACGCAATGCGCGGCTTCGCGGAGAGTCCGGAACGAAGGAGATCGCGGTTCGGAACGGCGTGGTGGCCGCGATCGGAGAACGGCTCGCCGTTCAGGCCGACCGGGAAATCGACGCAGGGGGGAACCTTGTGTCGGCGCCCTTCGTCGACCCTCATCTGCACCTCGACGCCGTCCTTACCGTGGGAGACCCTCGCTTCAACGAATCGGGAACGCTCCTCGAAGGCATCGCCATCTGGGGGGAGCGCCGTCCTTCGCTTCAAAAAGACGAAGTGCTCCGCAACGCCCGCGAGGCGGTGCTCTGGGAGGTCGCGAACGGAGTGCAGTTCATCAGGACACATGCGGACACCACCGATTCCGCCCTCGTCACGGTGGAGGCGCTCGTCGAACTTCGCGAGGAGATGAAGGACGTCGCGGAGATCCAGGTGGTCGCCTTCCCGCAGGACGGAATCTTCACCTTCCCGGAGGGGGAGGCGAATCTCAGGCGCGCCCTCGACATGGGGTGCGACTGCGTCGGCGCCATTCCGCACATCGAATTCACCCGCGAGGACGGGGTCCGCTCGGTCGAGCTGGCCTTCGAGCTGGCCGAACAGTACGGCCGCCTGGTGGATATTCACTGCGACGAGACGGGGGACGACCAGTCCCGCTTCGTCGAGGTCATGGCGAAGCTCGCCATCGCGACGGGGATGGGAAGCGCGGTCACGGCGAGCCACACCACGGCGATGCACAACTACAACAACGACTACGCGCTCAAGCTGATGGGGATCTTCCGGCGGGCGAAGATGAACTTCATCACCGCGCCGTTCGACAACTCCGTGCTCCAGAACCGCACGGACGGCTATCCGCGCCGCAGGGGGCACACCCGCGTGGACGAGCTGGACGCGGCGGGCGTCAACGTCTCCATAGGGCACGACTCCATCATGGACCCATGGTACCCGATGGGGAGGGGCTCCATGCTCGCCGCGGCGAACCTGCTGATGCACACGGCGCACATGAGCGGGCGCGAGCGGATCCGCCGACTCTTCGACATGATCACGGACAACTCCGCAACGACGATGGGCGTCCGGGATCGCTACGGCGTCAGGACGGGCGCTCCGGCCGATTTCGTGATCCTCGACGCTCCCGAAGAATTCGAGGCGCTCCGCCTTCAGAGCGAATGTCTCTTCGTGGTGCGCGGCGGCAAGGTGGTGTGCGAGACCGTTCCCGCCAAGCGGCGGCTGCGCCGGAGCGGCGGCGTTCGCGAGGTCGATTTCAAACTTCCGGCGAGGTGATTCGAAGAAGAGCCGGATGCTCGAAGTCTGCGGAGTATGCTCTCCAAGTGCGTCGCAGATGTATATATAAATGGAAAGCGGTCTTGCCCAAAAAAGGGAAGGCCGCTTTTTTTAGACTTTTTTCAGTGCGCCGGGGGTCGTATTTTCCCCTTGCATCTTGTATTATTCAATAGAGTCAATGTTTCGTTATCCTGTTGCCGATGAAGGAGCGGTGTGTTATGGCGAAAGTTCTTGCAATGTGTACGAGTTCGCAGCGACAGGAACCGAAGAGCGAGGTCGCGGAGGCGCGTTTCGTCCATGGAGGCATCGAGGGCGATGCGCACAGGGGAACGACCGAGAGAGAGATCAGCCTTCTTCGCGCCGAGGATATCCGGAAGGCGGAGGGGGAGGCCGGATTCGCCTTTCCCCCCGGATCACTTGCGGAGAACCTCGTCGTGGAAGGGCTTCCGGAGGACCTTGCCCCGGGGGCGCGTCTCGCGGTCGGCCCCGCGGCCGTTCTCGAAGTCGTGGAGAAGGGAAAAAAGCCGGGCGAGCCGCACACCTACAGCTATAAAGGGTGGTGCCTGCTGCCGACGGCGGGGTTCTTTCTTCGCGTGATCGAGGAAGGTTGTGTCTCGAAGGGAGACGGCATCGAGCTCCTTTGAATCACGCGCCTTTCTGAATAAGAAAAACCGTCGGATCTGAAAGAACCGCATTCTTTTTCACGGAAGGAGAGGTGGATGCAGTGTTTCGAAAGATGAAAATAGGCGGGAAGCTCTCTCTTGCGTTCGGCGCTCTGCTGCTCATATTCGCGGCAGTCGGCGCGATGAGCTGGATGAACATGAGCGGAGTGCAACGGGAAGCCCGCTCCCTCGCGGAGCGGTACGTTCCGGAACTGGTTGTCGCGGCCGACGTGCAGAATACCGTGCAGACCATGATGTACGAAGTCCGAGGCTACAACTTCACCTACGACAAGAGCTACCTCGACGCGGGACGAAAAGCCGTCGCCGAAGTGCGGAGAGCGCTGAAGGAGGCGTCCGACCTCGGTGAGAAGTATCCGACGCTCGTCGCGCTCCGCGAGGGGGCGGCGAAGGCCGTCGCGG
>LVBO01000535.1:0-575 GCA_001604435.1 Synergistales bacterium Syner_01 | reverse complement strand
GCCATGATCCGCGCTCTCCGGAACAACGGGCCGCGCGAAGAGACGGAGGACCGGCTGAATAAGATCACCCTCGCGAACAAGATCATCGACGAGGGGAACGCCGTGCGCCTCGCCAACTATATGGGGCAGGCGACCAGGGATGTCGTCCGGTTCGAGGAGGGGTTGAAACGTTTCGACGAAATAGCGTCCCTCGTCGGGGCGATCCGCGCCGACACGGTGCGGAAGGTCAACCTGGACCAGCTCGACGCCGTGCAAAAGGCCGCGGGCGAGTACAAGACCGCAATGGAGGCAACCCTGGCAAACTGGAGGGAGCTGGATGAGATCAATGCCCGCCGCGTCGAGACCGGCCGAGTGATCCTGGCTCTCGCCGACCAGGTGGTCCACGCCGCCGAGACCCAGTCGATGAGGATCACCGACCGCGCCGTCTCCAGCCTCGGCTCCACCATCCTCGTCATATTGATCGCCACGGTTGTGGCGGTGCTCCTCGGCTCGGCCGTCGCCTTCCTCATGACGCGCAGCCTCGTCGTTCCGCTGAAGCGCGTGGCGGAGCTGGCCGCCCGTGCGCGCGACGGCGA
>LVBO01000534.1 GCA_001604435.1 Synergistales bacterium Syner_01 | reverse complement strand
GCCATATACCTTCTTGTGAAGTTGTATTACAAAGAGAAGGCCCCGCCGGAGGGGCGAGGCCACACAGGAGAGGGAGAAACTATTTGAGCTTTTCGAGCGTTTCGACGAGCGCTTTGCCGAAGTGCGCCAGATCGGAAGGCGTGCGGCTCGTGACGATATTCTTCGAGATCACTACTGCCTCGTCCACCCATTCAGCTCCGGCGAGGATCATATCGTCCTTGATGCTCTTGTAGGAAGTTGCCCGGACGCCGTCGAGAATGTGCGCCGAAACGAGGACGCTGCCGCCGTGGCATATCGCCGCAACGACGCCGCCGTTGGAATGGACGTCGCGGACGAAATCGACGATCCCCTTATGGGTTCTGAGCTTGTCGGGGCCCCAGCCTCCCGGGACGACGACGCCGGCGAAGTCTTTCGCCGAGATCTCCGAAGGGGATTTCTCCGAACGGATCACGCCGCCCATCTTTCCGGTATAGCTCTTTCCGGCTTCCGGGCCGACGATGACGAGCTCGTACCCCTCTTCCGCAAGGCGGTAGTAGGGATACCAAAATTCGAGGTCATGAATGGTCTCCTCTGCAAGAACAGCTATTTTCTTGGACATACTCTGTCCCTCCTTCTTTTTTTCTATGATTATTGTACTGTTTATAGTCTATCATAAAACATCCTTTACAGGAGGCGATGACAATGACATTGAGGGATAATTCTGTGATTACAACGATCCTTTCCCGGAGGAGCATCCGAAAGTTTTGCTCCGATGCCGTTCCACCCGAGATGCGCGACCTGCTTCTGGAGTGCGCGTTTGCCGCGCCCTCGGCGCATAATCGCCGCCCGTGCCACTTTATCGTCCTTGAGGATCGTGCTGCGCTCGATGCGTTAGCTGAAGTCCACGACTCGGGAAAGATGCTCTTTCAGGCGCCGCTGGCTATCGCCGTCTGCGCGGAGACCGCATCCTATCCCGAAGGGGATCTCGCGTGGGTGGAGGACTGTTCGGCGGCTCTCGAGAACATTCTCGTCGCCGCAAAGGGGCTTGGGCTTGAAGGCGTTTGGCTGAAGGTAATGGGGCGTCACCCGCGAAACGAGCGTGTGCGTCCGGTTCTCGGCGTGCCGGAATCGGTGGAGATTGTAGGGATCGCCGCGCTCGGATTCGGCGCGGAGGAAAAACCCCCCTACGAAGGGATAAGGGTGGACCGCGTGCATAATAATCTCTGGTAAAGAAACACTCGGAAAGAGCGTTCATGCGCCCTGAAGCGGTTCGTTACTCCTCAGGACGTGATACAATATACAGGTTATGCTGTACACGTCGCCGTTTTTTCGGTGAATCGGCTTTGGAGGTTGAAGGATCGTATGGACGAAAAGAAAAGTGAAATGCACCTCGGCAAGGTGCTCCCTCTTCCTCTGGTAGAGGAAATCAAACACAGTTATCTCGACTACGCTATGAGCGTCATCGTGGGGCGCGCGCTCCCCGATGTGCGGGACGGTCTGAAACCGGTGCAGCGGCGGATTCTGTACGCAATGATGGAGTTGGGGCTCCGCTCAGGTTCCTCGTATAAGAAGTCGGCTCGCGTCGTGGGAGAAACGATGGGTAAGTACCACCCGCACGGGGACGCCGCGATCTACGAAACCATGGTCCGAATGGCGCAGGACTTCAGCATGCGCTATCCGCTGGTCGACGGACAGGGAAACTTCGGCTCCATCGACGGCGATCCCGCGGCGGCCATGCGATATACCGAAGCCAAGCTCTTCGAAACAGGAGAACTGATGCTTGCGGATATCGACGAAGACACCGTGGAGTGGGGGCCGAATTTCGACGAATCGCTCAAGGAGCCGTTGACCCTGCCCTCGATGATCCCGAATCTCCTGGTGAACGGAAGCTCCGGGATCGCGGTGGGCATGGCGACGAACATCCCCCCGCATAATCTGTGCGAAGTTGTGGATGCTCTCGAATACATGATCGAAGCCGACGGAAACATCGAGTTCGGCGAGATCTACGCGCGGCTGCCCGGCCCTGATTTCCCGACAGGCGGCGTGATTCTCGGACGCAACGGCATTATCGACGCGTACCGCACGGGTAGAGGAAAGATCGTCCTCAGGGGAAAAACGCATGCGGAAGAGGGGAAGAAAGGGAGGACTTCGGTCGTCATCACCGAAATCCCCTTCATGGTCAACAAGACGCTGTTGATCGAGACGATCGCCTCCTGCGTGCAGGAGAAGCACATAGACGGCATCTCGGACATCCGGGACGAATCCGACAGAGACGGACTCCGCATCGTTCTCGAACTCCAGCGCGACGCGGACGCGGAGCTTGTGCTGCGCCAGCTGTACCGCCGCACGCAGCTCCAGTCGACATTCGGAGTCATCAATCTCGCGTTGGTGGACAATAGCCCGAAAGAGCTCCCGGTCACCGATATGCTCTCCCTCTTCCTCGAACACCGGCGCGACGTCGTCCGCAGGCGGACGCAGTTCCGTCTCGACAAGGCCCTCGCTCGTGCGCATATTGTCGAAGGCCTCGTCAAAGCGCTCGATATCATCGACCGCGTCATCGCGACCATTCGAGCGGCGCAGACGACGCAGGAAGCAAGAGAAGGTCTGGTGGACACCCTCGGATTTTCGGAG
>LVBO01000066.1 GCA_001604435.1 Synergistales bacterium Syner_01 | reverse complement strand
CCTGGTGGCCAGAAGCTGCGAACAGCTTGCGGTCCCCGAGGAAGTCCGCGAACGGATCGTCGCCTTTTTGCAGCAGCGGCTCCATGTCCAGGTTCGTGAGAAAGGGTACGGACACGAGCTTTCCACGCTCGCCGTTTCAGTGGCGGGAAGCCGTCCGCTCCAGGTGGTGCGCTTCCTCGAAGTCTTCTCGAAGCTTCAGGGCGAGCAGTGGTTCGTCGAGCTTGTCATATCGGCCGTCAGGGTCCGCAATATCCTCGCCAAGAGCGGCGACGCTTCCGCGTCCGTCGACGAGACGCTTTTCGCGAAGGATGCGGAGAGCACGCTTTATGCCGAGATCGTCAGAATCAATCCTCTCGTCGAAGATGCCCTCGCGGGCCAGGATTGGAAGGCCTTGGCGGGGTATCTGTCGGAACTTTCGCCATTTGTTACGTCATTTTTCGATGATGTCCTTGTAATGGACCCCGATGAAAGGGTAAAATGCAACAGGATACATCTTCTGGGTCTTTGCAACGCCCTCTTCCTGAAGGTTGGAGACCTCGGAATACTCAAGGGCGTGTAAATCCGCCGGGGGATCGGCCGGTTTCGGCGCACGGACCGGCCTGGATCCCCGCGGCGCGGAAGGAAGAGCGGCGATGTACGGCCTGCGGAGCAGCGTTCCCAAAGGAGTGTGAAGCAATGGAATCCTTGAATTTGTTCATCGTATCCGATTCCACCGGTGAAACGGCGGAGCACGTGGCTCTGGCGGCAATAAGTCAATTCAACACCGATTTCGCCAATATTTTCCGCTACCGGTACGTCGAGGGGGAGGCCAGAATCGACGAAATACTGGCCAAGGCCTCGGCCGCTCCCGCGATGGTGATCTGCACGCTGGTGGACAAGAAGAGCCGCTCCGCGCTTGCCGCCAAGTGCGCGCAACGCGACATTCCTTTCGTCGATCTTCTGGGGCCCGTCATCGATGCGCTCGAAATCCGCCTGGAAAGAGCCCCGCTTCAGGCTCCGGGGCTTCTCAGGAAGCTCGACGAGGAGTATTTCCAGCGAATCAAGGCCGTGGAGTTCGCCATCCAATGCGACGACGGACGAAGCCCCGAATCGTTGCCGGAAGCCGACCTTGTCATCCTCGGAGTTTCCCGTACAGGGAAGACGCCGCTCTCGATGTACATCGCGAACAAAGGTTTCAGGGCGGCGAATATCCCCCTCATACCGGAAGTCGATCCACCCGAGATTCTCAAAACCATTCCTTCCTCAAAGATAGTAGGGCTGATCATCTCCGGCGAAAGACTCTCCCAGATCCGCCAGGAACGCCTTCGCCTTCTGGGATTGGAACCGAAGGCCTCGGCCTATGCGAACAGGGAACGGATCGAAAGAGAACTCCAGACCGCCAGGGAATATCTCCAGTCGCTCGGCGCGCGGATTTACGACGTCACCGACAGGGCGGTCGAGGAAACAGCGCAGGAGATCCTGGATTTCCTGCGTACGAAATAGCTTGAGAGAAGAGCTTTCCAGCCGTATGGAACGAGAAGATTTTCCGCGGACCTGCGAACTCTTCTACCTTTCCGACTATTTAGGGGAAGAGATGGACTCGGCCGCATCGTGGATAACGAGGCGTTTTGAGAAGATCGACATCGAAATATCCCGCTACGGTCTGCTTCGCACCGAAGATGCCGTACGCGAAGTGCTCGACGAAGCGGCCCGGAGAGACGCCTTCGTGCTTCACGGATTTCTCTCCGACGCGTTCCGCCGTCTTGTCGTCGCCGGGTGCGGCGAAGTCGGACTCGACGAATACGATGTGCTCCGCCACCTTTTCTCCCGCCTCTCGCGAATCGCCGGAGAACAGCCAAGGCGCGACCCGTCCCTGGTGCACCCCATGGACAACGAGTATTTCAAGCGTGTAAAGGCGATCGAGTACACCATTGCCGCGGACGACGGCGGCAACTCGTCGATACTGAAAGAGGCCGACGTCGTCGTCATCGGCGTTTCGCGAACGGGTAAGTCCCCTTTGTGCATGTACCTTGCCCACAAGGGAATAAAAGCGGCCAACATACCGCTTGTCCCGGAGATCGAGCCTCCGGTGCAGCTCTTTCAGATACATCCTTCAAGGATCATCGGGCTGACGCGCTCGACGCATTCTCTGGAGCATATCCGGACTACGCGTATGCACATGATGGGGTTCGATCCGGAGGGAAGCGATTACGTAAAATTCGATCGGATTTTGAGTGAAATTGATTATGCATCGGGTATAATGAAACGTCTTGGAGCGGTTGTTTTCGACGTCAGCGCCAGAGCCATAGAGGAGACGGCGCACGAAATACTCAACCTGCTTCGCGACGGACAATGAAAGTATCTTATCCAAACCTACGGAGGTGCAGTATAGAGATGACGAAAGAGAAGTACATCTACAGTTTCAAAGAAGGCAACGCGGACATGAAGGCGCTCCTCGGGGGCAAGGGCGCGAACCTCGCCCAGATGGTGGCGTACGGCCTTCCCGTACCCCAGGGATTCATTCTCACCACGCATTCCTGCCTCGAATACGGCAAGAACCCCGCATTCCTCGATGAAATCTGGAACGACGTCGTCGCGGCCATGAAAGCCCTCGAGCAGGAAACCGGCAAAACCTTCGGCACGGGAAGCAATCCGCTGCTTGTTTCGGTTCGCTCCGGCGCGCCCGTATCCATGCCCGGAATGATGGACACCATCCTCAATCTCGGCCTGAACGACGAGTCCGTCGAATCGCTCGCCAAAGCCGCCGACGACCGCCGTTTCGCCTTCGACAGCTATCGCCGCTTCATCCAGATGTACGGCAACGTGGTGCACAGCGTCGACGGCGAGGCGTTCGAGGAAGTCCTTTCGCATACGAAGAAAAAGCTCGGCGTCACCTTCGACAACGAGATTCCCGCGAATGAACTTGAAGCCATCGTCGCCGAATTCAAGAAGATCTTCCAGGCGAAGGCCGGGTTCGCCTTCCCCGCGGACCCCTGGGCGCAGCTCAAGAACGCGATTCTCGCCGTCTTCAAGAGCTGGGGCAACCCCCGCGCGGTCACCTACCGCAAGCTCCACAACATCCCCGACACCCTCGGCACCGCCGTCAACATCGTTTCCATGGTCTACGGAAACCTCGGCGACGACTGCGGCACGGGCGTGTGCTTCACCCGCAACCCCTCCGACGGCACGAAGGAGCTCTACGGCGAATTCCTCATCAACGCGCAGGGAGAGGACGTCGTGGCCGGCATCCGCACCCCGCTTCCGATTGCGGAGCTGAAGGTCAAGATGCCCGAGATCTACAAGCAGCTTTTCAAGATCACAACCGACCTCGAAACCGCCTACAAGGACATGCAGGATATCGAGTTCACCATCGAGCGCGGCGTGCTCTACATGCTCCAGACCCGAAACGGCAAGCGCTCCGCGGGCGCGGCCGTGAAGATCGCCATCGACATGCTCGAAGAGGGCCTCATCGACAAGAAGACAGCAGTCTCCCGCGTTACCCCCGAGCAGGTCGAAATGCTGCTGCACCGCCAGGTCGACCCCAAAGCCGAGGTCGCGCTGCTGGCCAAGGGCCTTCCCGCATCTCCAGGCGCGGGCGTCGGCATCGTCACCTTCGATCCCGACGACGCCGTGGATCTTGTCAAGGCGGGCAACAAAGTCGTTCTCGCCCGTCCCGAGACATGCCCCGACGACATCCACGGTCTCTTCGCCGCCGAAGCCATCGTCACCAGCCGCGGCGGAATGACCAGCCACGCCGCCGTCGTCGCCCGCGGCCTCGGCAAACCGTGCGTCAGCGGCTGCGAAGACCTCTTCATCGACCTGAAGAACGAGACCATCACCGCGGGCGAGACGGTCATCCGCAAGGGCGACTTCATCACCGTCGACGGCAGCACCGGCCGTGTGCTTGTCGGCAAGGCGCCGCTCATCGAAGCGTCCTTCACCAAGGACTTCGAAAGACTGCTCGACTGGTCCGACGAAGTGTCCCGCCTTCAGGTCTGGGCGAACGGCGACACCCCCGAGGATGCCCGCCGCGCCCGCGCCTTCGGCGCCAAGGGTATCGGCCTCTGCCGGACCGAGCACATGTTCATGGCCGCCGACCGTCTGCCCGTCATGCAGCGTCTTGTCGTCGCCGACAGCTACGAGGAGCGCGTCGCCGCTCTCGACGAGCTGAAGGTCATGCAGAAGGGCGATTTCTACGGCATCCTCAAAGAGATGCAGGGTCTGCCCGTCATCATCCGCCTTCTCGACCCGCCTCTCCACGAATTCATGCCGAAGGAGCGCGACCTTGAGGAAGAGCTGCACGCCCTCGTCGCGGCAGGCAAAGGGAACACTCCGGAGGCCGACAAGGTCCGCAAGGTCATGGCGAAGGTCGAAAGCCTCAAAGAAGCCAACCCGATGCTCGGGTTCCGCGGCTGCCGTCTCGGCATCGTCTACCCCGAAATCACCGCCATGCAGGCGAGCGCCATCTTCGAAGCGGTCATCGACCTCGTCAAGGAAGGCGTCGACATCCACCCCGAGATCATGATTCCGCTCGTCGGCGTGCAGAAGGAGATGGAGTTCTTCCGCAAACAGATCGACGAGATAGCGAAGGACTACATGGAGAAGACCGGCGTGAAATTCTCCTATCTCGTGGGCACGATGATCGAGATTCCGCACGCGGCGTTCGTCGCCGACCAGATCGCGGAATATGCCGAGTTCTTCAGCTTCGGCACCAACGACCTGACGCAGACCACCTTCGGCTTTTCGCGCGACGACGCCGAGGGCAAATTCCTCGGCCAATACGAGGACAAGGGCATTCTTCCGGTCAACCCGTTCCACGTCCTCGACAGGGACGGCGTGGGCGAACTCATGAAGCTCGCCGTCTCCAAGGGCAGAGGCAGGAACCCCAACCTCTCCATCGGCATCTGCGGCGAGCACGGAGGCAACCCCAGCAGCATCGCCTTCTGCCACGCCGTCGGCCTGAACTACGTGAGCTGCTCCCCGTTCAGAGTGCCGGTAGCGCGTATCTCCGCCGCGCACGCGGCAATGGGCAAGCTGGATTAATAACAGCAACGAATACGGCGCCGGGATGTTGTTTCCCGGCGCCGTACAATCGTGTGCCCGCAAGGGTATCGGAAAGGAACTGAGAGCATGACACAGAACGAGAAGCAGACAACGGAAAAGCCGCACTCCGACTTGTCCGGCGGCTTCACGCAGGGAAAGAAGCTCCTCTGCAGGGGGCTTGCCGCCTCTCCGGGATCCGCGGTCGGGAGAGTGGTCTTCATACCCGGGACCGCCGAAATCTCCAAAGTTGCCGACGGCGACATCATCGTCGCCAAAATGACAACGCCCGACATGGTCTCCGCCCTCAGAAAAGCCGGAGCTGTGGTCACCGACGAAGGAGGACGGACCTGCCATGCGGCCATCCTCTCTAGGGAACTCGGAATCCCGTGTATCGTCGGCGCCAGAAACGCTACGAAAATCCTTTCCGAGGGGCAGCGCGTCCTTGTCGACGCGACGCGCGGCGTGGTGTTCCAGACGGACGAAGAAACCGAACAGGAAACAGCGCAGTCCCCTCGGACAGCATCCGTTTCAAAGGCTTTTTCACTGGGAAGCTCTCTCTCTCCAACGCCTCCCGGAGCGGAACAGCTCCCGGGAGGCACCGCGACAAAGCTGCTTCTGAACATAGAGGGCCCTGCGGCAATCGACCGCTTGGCTTCGCTGCCTGCGGACGGAGTCGGCCTTCTCCGTACCGAGTTCATCTTCTCCGGCGAGGTCGGAACGCACCCGATGCACCTCGTACGCACCAAGCAGGGAAGTCTCTTCGTCGACAAACTCGCGGAGGGCATGAGCACGGTGGCGCGAGCATTCTACCCGCGCCCCGTCCTCGCACGTTTCAGCGACTTCCGCACCAACGACTTCCGGAAGCTTCAAGGAGGGCAGGAACTCGAACCCGACGAGTCCAACCCGATGCTCGGATGGAGAGGCGCTTCCCGCTACATTTCCCCCGACTACGAAGAGGGGTTCCGGCTCGAATGCAGAGCGGTCAAAAAAGTCCGGGACGAAATGGGCAACACCAATCTCTCGGTCATCGTTCCTTTTGTCCGCACTCTCAAAGAGATGGAGCGGATCAAGGCGCTTCTCGCCTCCGAAGGGCTCGTTTCCGACGCCTCGTTCAAAATATGGCTCATGGCCGAGGTCCCCTCGGTCGTCTTCCAGGCCGATGCCTTCGCTTCAATGGTCGACGGCATCACCATAGGAACAAACGACCTCACTCAGCTCATCCTCGGCGTCGACCGCGATTCGGCAGCGCTCGGGAGCATGGGGTATTTCGACGAACGCGATCCCGCGGTGCTTCGCGCCGTTTCCCTTGTGATCGAAGCCGCACGCCGCGCCGGAATACCGTGTTCCGTCTGCGGCGAAGGCCCTTCCGTCTTCCCCGACTTCGCCGAACACCTTGTAAGGAAAGGCATCGACAGCATCAGCGTCAATTCGGACGCGCTGGACTACACCCGCCGGATAGTCGCCTCGGTCGAACAGAAGATCATCCTCGACGCCCTGCGTGGGAAGTAACTAACGCCCGGAGCGCGCATCACCGTTGAAAGAGCGCCGGAATTCTCCTGGCTCCAGGGATTCCGGCGCTCTTTTCTCTACGAGGCGAAAAAAGAATCAGTTCGACAGGCCGTACTGCTTCAAAAGCTGCTGATACCTGTCCTCCACGGTGACGGCAGGGTTCGGATCCTTGTACACGCCGGTCGACTCCGGAACGACGACATCCTGCTTCGGTTTCGGCGCGGTCACCGCCACCGGAGGAGTCTCGACAAGCTGAGTTCCGGTGTACATCCCTGCGGAATACAGCTCCGAGTCGTTATGCACCAGCACCAGGCGGGGAGCGTTCGGGTCCGTTGTACTCGCGTACATGTCTCCTCCATGAATCGGGCATGACGTCTGCGGAGCGGCGCCTTTGCGCATATACACCGTGGCCGCCGAACACCCCTTGTTTGCACGAAATCCCGTCGTACGGCAAATGGAAACGGCCTCGACGTCCGCATTCGAAGGAATATCGAATTGTTTCGGAAGATCGACCGTCTTCACCGCCGCGGCAACGAAGGCGTTCCAGACCGGAGCGGCGATATCGCCGCCCGTAACGTTGCGCTTTCCCAAAGGCGTATGATCGTCGTTCCCCGCGTACACCACGGCCACAAGTCCGGGAACGCCGCCGAGGAACCACGCGTCGGTGTAATCGTTCGTCGTCCCCGTCTTTCCGAACGTCTCCCGGTCGGGGATGAGCGCCTTTCTCCCCGTCCCGGCCCGCACCGCGTCCACAAGCATCGAACGAACCGTGATCGCCGACTCGACCGAAAGCGCCTCTCTCACGTGCGGCCTGCGGGTCTCCAGCATGTCGCCGTTCGCGGAACGAATCTCTCTGATCATCAAGGGCTCGACCGAATTGCCGTTGTTCGCGAACACCGAGAACACGGCCGCCATCTCGAGAGGCGTCACGCTGGCGGCCCCAAGAGCAAGAGAAAGGTCCTCCGGAAGATGCTGCGAGACGACTCCCATCCTTCGCGCCATGGCGACCACCGGACCGGCCCCCAGATAGTCGATCAGCCGTACCGCGACCGTATTCAGCGAACGGATCAGTGCATACTGAAGCGTCACCTCGCCGTTGAATTTGCCGTCGTAATTCCCGGGAGACCATGTCGTCTGTTTCGGCCCCTTCTTCTCGTACTCGATCTTCATATCAAGAAAATGATCGGAAGGCAGCAGTCCCGAATCGATCGCCGTCGCATACACGACGGGTTTAAAGCCCGATCCCGGCTGTCGGTACGCCTGCGTCGCTCTGTTGAACTTGCTCTTCGCGAAATCGTGTCCGCCCACCAGCGCGAGCACCTCGCCCGTTTCCGGGTTCATGCCGACGATCGCACCCTGACTCTTCAGCCCCTTCATCGCATTTTCAGCGGCTTCCTGCATTTTCAAGTCCAGAGTGGTATAAATCTCCATACCGCCCGCGTACACCAAATCCGGCCCGTACTTCGGCAGCAGATCGTTGAAAAGAATATGCGCCACGAAGTACGGCGCGCGGTTGTACTCCTGCACCCTGTTCGGCGTATGGCGGAAAACGAGCTCCGTAGCATAGGCTTCCTTTCGTTGCTCGTCGGAAATCCAGCCGAGCGTCACCAACCTGTCCAAAACGTACCACTGGCGGCTCTTCGAATTCTCGAAGTTCGAAAGAGGGCTGTAGCGACCCGGAGCCGCGATAAGGCCCGCGATCATCGCGGCCTCGGGGAGAGTCAGTTCCGAGGCCGTCTTCCCGAAATACGTTCTGGCCGCCGTATCGACGCCCCAGGCGCCGTGACCGAAGTAGATCGTATTCAGGTACATCTCCATGATTCTGTCCTTCGTAAAAATCTGTTCCATCCGTATCGCAAGGATGATCTCCTTGATCTTCCTGTCGAACTTCCGCTCCTGCGAAAGGAAAAGATTCCGCGCAAGTTGCTGCGTGATCGTGCTTCCTCCCTGGCGTATCCCCCTGCTGGAGACGTTCTCGATAAACGCGCGGGCGATCGACAGCAGCCGGATGCCTCCGTGCTGATAAAAAGACGAGTCCTCCGCGGCAAGGGTCGACTGAATAACCCAAGGAGAGATGTTGCGAAGCTCCACAGGTTGCCTGTTTTCAGTGAACAGGCGTGCCACCGCCTCCCCGTTTCGATCGTAGATCACGCTCGCGACGCTCGAACGGTAGGCCATGATCTCCGTAGCCGTCGGCAGCGTCTGCGAAACTTCCCGAAGATAGAACGCCGCAAACACCGAAATCGCCGCTCCTGCGAGGATCATCAAAACAAAAAGAAGCTGAAAAATAAATTTGAACAGGGAAAACTTTTTTTTCTTCTTCGGTGCACCCGAATCGAGTGCGCCGGGTTCTTTTTTCCCCGCAGAAGGAGCCTTTGGTTTTTGTACCGGCCTCTCCGACATCTGCATTGGATTCCTCCCTGGTGTAAAAGACTCTGCTCTCTTGCTTCATATAAAAACAAGAACGCTTTCGTTTCGACAGAACTGCATTGCAACTTGAACCTCCGTTCGTGCAAACAAATTATACCACCCCTTCGCAAAAAAAATCTCGAAAAAAATCGTTTCAGGGTATTGCCAAACTCTTCCAGGCGTGGTATATTCTTCGCCGTTGCCGCTCGAAGCAACGCGCAACTTGAAAAAAGAATACAGTGCATAAATTTGTCAAGCGATAATCCGAGTTAATATTCGAGAGTTTGATCCTGGCTCAGGACGAACGCTGGCGGCGTGCTTAACACATGCAAGT
>LVBO01000533.1 GCA_001604435.1 Synergistales bacterium Syner_01 | reverse complement strand
GTACTGGAGAGAGAGCGCGAAATTTACAAACAGCAGGCGCTTGAAGAAGGAAAGCCCGCGAATATCGTCGATAAAATCGCCGACGGAAAGGTCAACAAGTTCTACGAGCTCAACTGCCTGCTCGAGCAGAACTGGATCCGCGACGGCGACAAAAAAATCAAGGATCTCATCGTCGAGGTTATCGCGAAACTCGGCGAGAATGTCGTCATCCGACGCTTCTCCCGATTCTCGATCGGGGAATAGTTTTTTTTAAAAAAAGGCGGGGCCGAAAGCCTCGCCTTTTTCATACCCGAAATCTTGAGAAGGGGAGGAATTCCTATGCAATTCAACAGAGTTCTTTTAAAGCTCTCCGGAGAGGTTCTCGCGGGAAATAACGGATTCGGCTTCGATTTTGACGCTGTCCGGCGTATAGGCGAGGAAATAGTTGAAGTTGCCCGCTCGGGTATCCAGATAGCCATGGTGGTCGGAGGGGGCAATATGCTCCGTGGACGAGAGCTTGAAGCCCTTGGAGTAGAGCGCTCCCAGGCGGACTATATGGGAATGCTGGCCACGGTTATGAACGCTCTCTGTCTTCAGGATGTTCTGGAAAAATTCGGTGTGCCTACCCGTGTTCAGACCGCGATCGAGATGCGTCAAATGGCTGAACCGTACATTCGCCGCAGAGCCTTGCGGCATCTCGAAAAAGAGCGCGTCGTCATTTTTGCTGCGGGAACAGGTTCTCCTTATTTCTCCACGGATACAGCCGCCGCGCTTCGAGCGGCGGAGGTAGGAGCGGATTGCCTGTTGAAAGCAACGAAAGTAGATGGTATATATAGTGCGGACCCGAAAAAATTCCCGGATGCGGTCCTGCTGCACCGCCTTACCTATATGGAGGCTCTTCAGCGTCAGTTCGAGGTGATGGATGCGGCCGCTTTCTCTCTCTGTATGGAGAATGCCATACCCATCGTTGTTTTGAACATACTGCGTAAGGGTAACCTGAAAGATTTTTTGGTTCACGGAAAGAACACGGGAACTATGGTATCGGCGTAGGAGAGTCTCTCAAGAGAGAAGTGCGTGTGCAGAACTCTGTTTTATGGTTGGCTGGTCGCATGTCGAGGAAGACGACCGGAGCGTATTTTTCGCTCTTCATCGGTTGCTTGCCTGTTCCGCCCCCATTTTTCGGGGATCATTTCTTCATCGAAGGAGGAATTCCGGAATGCCGAAAACTGAGCTGAAAGAACTGAGAGAAAGAATGGATAAGGTCATCGAGCACTTGAAGAACGAGTTCCTGGCTATTCGGACCGGACGAGCTCATCCCGGCCTCGTAAGCGATATCAAGGTGGATTACTATGGAGCCCCTACGCCTGTCAAGCAAATTGCCACGGTCTCTGTTCCGGAGGGACGTCAAATCGCTATCGCTCCCTTCGACAGAAGCGCTTTGAAACTTATCGAAAAGGCCATCCTCGCTTCTTCGCTTGGGGTAACTCCGCAGAACGACGGAGAAATTATCCGCGTGAACCTTCCGGAGCTCACACGAGAACGCCGTGTTGAACTGACCAAACTTGTCGGGAAATATGCCGAAGAGGGACGCATCGCTCTTCGGAATCTTCGGAGAGATTCCAACGACATCCTCAAGAAGAAGGAAAAAGACTCCGAGATCAGCGAAGACGACCTCAAGAAATATACGAAAGAGGTTCAGGACGTTACGGACGAATACATCAAGAAGATCGACGAGGTCCTTAAAGCGAAAGAGAAGGAGATCATGGAGGAATAGCTTCTTCTATTTCCAAACGGCAGGGGCGGAGTTCTCTCCGCCCCTTTTTCTCAGGGAGTTGCAGGGGGTGTTTTCGTGTCTCTTCCGAAAGTATATGTTTCGCGTAGAATACAGGATGCCGGAATGCGTCTGTTGGCTGGTCGCGTCGAATACGAAGTCTGGGAAAAAATCGGCCCTGTAAACCGCGACATACTGCTCCAAAAGGGGGCGGACGCAGACGGTTTGCTGGTGACTCTTTCGGATCGGATCGACGATGAATTACTGTCGCTCTGCCCGAATCTGAAAGTTGTCGGCAATTATGCCGTCGGATATGACAATATCGACGTCGAAGCGGCTACACGGAGGGGAGTCTTGGTGACCAACACTCCCGACGTTTTAACGAACGCGACCGCCGATATCGCGTTCTTGCTTATCCTGGCGAGCGCCAGGAGGATGGTGGAGGCAAACGAATTCCTGCGTTCGGGCGATTGGGTTACTTGGCATCCGAACCTTCTGCTGGGCGCGGACGTTTCCGAAGCGGTACTGGGTATCGTCGGCATGGGAAAGATAGGGCAAGCCGTCGCCCGACGGGCAAAAGGATTTGATATGGAAATCCTTTACGTCAATCGTTCTCCGAAGCCGGAAATCGAGAGAATACTCGGCGCAAAGCGAGTTTCTCTCGAAGAGCTGTTGGTGAAGAGCGACTTCGTCTCGCTTCACTGCCCTTTGAGCGATGAAACTCGCGGCTTGATCGGAGTAAAAGAGTTGCGCTCGATGAAGAAGGCCGCGTTTCTTATCAACACTTCACGCGGTCCCGTCGTCGATCAGAAGGCGCTTTTCAAAGCGTGTTCGGAAGGGTGGATCGGAGGCGCGGGACTCGACGTCTTCGATAACGAGCCTGTCCCTTTGGACGAACCGCTTCTTACTCTGAAAAACGTCACAACGCTCCCTCACCTTGGAAGCGCAACCATTAAAGCCAGGGAAGGAATGGCGAGAAAAGCTGCCGAGAACGTGCTTGCGGCTCTAGAAGGAAGTCGCCCGGAAAATCTGGTGAACCCGGAAGCATTCAAAAAATAGAAGGGAGGCGGAGCGCTCTGTTCGTTACGCTCCGCTTTTTTTCTCAAAAACAGCAAGCCTACGCCAGTTCTCCAAGGAACTCCTTGAATCGACGCATCCCCTCGCGAATCTCCTCCTCGGAGTTCGAATACGAGATACGCACGTTGCCGTCGGCCATGAATGCGCTGCCGGGCACTAGCGCGACATACTTCGACTCAAGCAGAACTTTGCAGAATGCGGTGTCGTCGGTAAGAGGCTGTCCCTTCCAGGATTTTCCAAGAGCGTTTTCTACGTTGAACCACACGTAGAACGCTCCTTTGGGCTCCGTAAACGAAATATAGGGCATCTCTTTCATCAGTTCCACGATGAGATCGCGGCGCTTGCTGAATGCCTTGTGCATCGTGACGACGTCCTGTCCGGCTTCTTTCAAGGCGCCGACGGAGGCCCACTGCGCAACGGAGCATGCGTTCGATGTGATGTGCCCCTGCAGGTCGCCCAAGTACCCCATGATACTCGAAGGACCGAGGGCGTACCCGATACGCCAGCCTGTCATTGCAAAAGCCTTGCTCACGCCGTTGATGATGATGGTATGTTCTCTCGCCTCCGGGACCAGGTTCAAAATCTGGTGATGCACTGCGTCTCCGTAGAC
>LVBO01000532.1 GCA_001604435.1 Synergistales bacterium Syner_01 | reverse complement strand
AATACCGCGCAAAAAGGGGGACCGCGTTCCGCACGCGTTCCCCCTTTTCGTCTGCGGACGTAAAAACGTCCGAACATTCATATGAATGGCGGAGGGCAGAGGAGCCTAAAAAGATTTATCAGCCCTTGTAAATAGTGCTTTTGGCTATGCCTCTCCGTTTTGGGTGTACGTTTTGGAGGTTGTTTTTTTCTTCNNACGTAAACCGAGGTCAGTATACCCGAGACGGTGCACTATTTCAAGCGCCGAAACACTAGGAGGGAAGGTCTCTTCCTTATGATCAATTCTCTATGCGCACCGGGGTCCACAACTCTCCTCGGATAACTCTTCAGACCGAGCAGGGGGCTAGCGAGAATGGTGCGTATTGTGTTTTTGGGCTTATACGTGTCTTTTGTTGATATCAGGTGTTCTGTGGCCGTTCTCGATTGTCTCTTTGATCGTCCGGGGGGAGGTTGATCAGCGGATATTCCCTGCGGCGCAATCTGTTCGTAATGTTTCTCAATGCAACTTCCTGCAGGATGCGCTATGTATAAGGGACCGCGAAAAAAGGGTTTTGCAAACGCCAAAACAATGTGGATATATACACCGCTGTCGCCCAAGGGAGAGACAGGAATGAGATCATCTTTAAATTTCGCCCGTATCGTGTTTTCTCCGAGCTTGCTCGTAAGCCTCCAATAATGGGGATTTTTTAAGAATCAATCCCTCTCGCTCTCTTTTCAGCCAGAGTTGCGACGGGGTCTCTCCACTCCTTTGACCTGTCCTCGTTCAGCGCGGGGACGATGTGCGTGTTCCAGTCGATTTCCCCGGCTCCTTCCAAAGCGCTGCGGAAGAGGCTTCTGGTCCTCGCGTGGTACCCGGCCTCGCGGAGAATGCTCTTTTTGACCGTATCGTTCAGGTTGCGGAGAAGGCTCGTTTTGTACTTTCTACGAACGACCTCCTCCGGTGGAAGCAGCTTCGGCGGAGCGTACCGCTCCATCTTCGCGTCGAGCCAGCGGATGAATTGCGGGGTGCTCATGGCGTTCAGTTCGATGCGGTTCTTCTTCAGCCAGCGCCTCCATTCGTGGGGTACATAGTCCGCCGGTTCCTTCTCAGTCTTCCGGTCCACCTTCTCCACGGGGAGCCCCATCTCCACGCCTTCGCCCGGTTCAAGTCCGAGATTGTGAATCTCGACGCGCCTCTTTCCCCGACTCTTCGTCTCCTCCTTCAGCGTCTGATAGATGCGCGTTCCGTCGAGGTCCGCGTCATGGATGCAGAAGACTTCGATGGGTTCCCCGTCGTCTCCGAGAAGGTCGAGTAGGTCTTTGACGGCGCGGCTCGCGTACCCCTTCGAGGTCAGGAGGGCGCAGTCCCATCGTTCCGGCCACTTCGCCGAGCGGAGTATCGGGAAGAAGCCCTCCTTCTCGCAGTAGACGATCTTATGGAAGGTCCATTCCGGCCTCTTGAATCGGGAGACGGTGCGCGTCCCTACGGGGATCTCTTCTCCGGCATGGGGGATGTAGAGCACCCCTCGGTTGTCGCGGTACAGTCCTTTGATGTCTTCGTTCTCCGACTCGTACTCCGTCAGGATTTCGCAGAAGTAGCCGTAGTCGGGTTCGCTCCCGGCGGCCTCGATCACCGAGGGGCGGACGACGTAGAACAACTGTCGTTGCGAGAATTCATACTGTCCGTTGCCCCCGGCGGCAAGAACGGCGTCGGGAATGGCGTCCAGAATCGCCCGCTTCTTCGTGACGGCTTCCTCTCGCGGCCTCTCCCGTCGGAACACGCTCTTCGCTCTTGCAGCCGCTTTTCTTATCGTCTCGTCGACGAGCCCGGTTTTCAGCAAGGGGGAGAGGTCGGGGGCTTTCCCGTCGCTCGTGAAGGCGACATAAGGAGTGGTGATGTTGACGGTCACGGAAAGAGGCGTCCTTCCAGTCTTGATTTCCCGACCGTAAGCCCCAGGCAAATAAAAGGTCTGCTCGTTTTTGTGGTGGCTCGTGTAGCACCTCCCCGGCGTCGGAGTGCGGTTCAGGGCGAAGGAGAGCGCCGGATCGTCGGCGCCCTCGGCCCACACGTCGACCGCGAAGGGAATGAACAGTCCCGTATCCGTGGAATACTCCCCGGTCGCGTGAACATAGGACGACTGGAGCCCGTCGATCTCCCCGATCCTCCCGAGGCGGTTATGGTTGAACGGCTTCGCGTTCTCGCGCATGGCGAAGAGGAGTCTTTCGGCGTCCGAGAGTTCAAGCTCCTTCGCCTTCGTCCTCTCCCAGGGAGCGGCCACCCTCCCGGCCTTCGCCCCCGCGTTTCCCTCGAACAGCGATACCACATCCCGAACGGTTCCGTCGGCGGCGTGAAGAAGTTCGAGGAGATCGGCCGCCGAATACCAGTAGGGGGAAGTCAGCCCCGCGTATCTTCCGCCAATGGACAAAAGACGGGCTGTCCGTCCCCATCGAAGAGCGTATTCGTCTACCGCGTTCTCTCCGAAGAGGATTTCGACGCGGGTTTCCGGATACTCGGAAGCCGACTCGCTTCCAATCGCCGTGGAGCCGTCTTCTCTCCGCACGTCGAGATCGTAGCGCCTCCCCCCGGTATGCACGATCAGCGACGCGTCGAAAGCGGCGACCGCCCCGGCGACGACCCGAAGACCGTTTCCGAGAGCGCCCCGGGAAGGGAGGCGAAGGAGTTTCGACGAGACGAGAGGGCGGTTGACGGAGAACGCTCTCGCCAACTCCTCCCGACCGAAACCCGGCCCCTTGTCCGAGACATGGAATCCGCCGGGGATCAGACCGAGGGAGACGGAGCGAACGTCTCCCCGAGCCTCTTCCACGGTATCGAGAGCATTGTCCGTCAGCTCCTTGACCACAAGGGGGATGATGTCGCGCTGCTCCGTTCCGGCCTTCTGAGCGAGCGTATCCTTCTTGAGAAAGAGTTTCCAGTCTTCGCGGACGAAGTTCAATCTCACCAACTCCTCTCTGTTACCTCTGGTTTTCCCCGGATAGCGCGGGGGGATGGGCCGCCCATGCACTTTGTGGGGCGCTAAGGCTATTCTTTCCCCCAGCTTGAGCACGTTGTGCTTTTTTTCGCACTGCTTCCAATCCCCCCCATTGCGTAGATCGAAATCGTACCAGGGACAATTTCGAGGCGGCGGAGGAGAGTTTTTCCTGATACGCCGTGTTGCCTGGCGATCCGATCGATGAGAGATCCATCGATACGGGATTTCAGCGGTGTTGTTTTTACTCGTACGGCCTCGACGAAAAGATTCCAGTCCAACGAAGCATTTTCACGAATAAAACGAGCGCTTTGAACCACCGAATTCCAACCTCCAATTTTTTCGATAAGCAGCTCCGCGTCAACACCTCTGGCCAGATCACAAAAAAACCCGTCGTTTGTAGGGGTGCGCTGTACCCTCTCGCAGCTTTCTTGACCCCCCATAGGAGCCAGCAGCCAGCTCCATTCATCGGCGGTAAGGGGGTTGGTCTCCCCTAACAATACTCTCAACCCGGAGGGGTGACGCAGCACAAGCGCTGTAATTAGCCGCTCTAAACTCTTTACGGCGGGGTGGTTGCGCACCAACATGTCAACCCCCAATGCTAACAAGAAGTAATTGCCCGGTTTTGAAATTGTATTTCGTATACCATATTTCATTAAAGGTGATTCCAGCGCCTCTATCAAGAGGGATTACACATCATGATAAATAGACAGATATACCCTTTTCAAAATA
>LVBO01000531.1 GCA_001604435.1 Synergistales bacterium Syner_01 | reverse complement strand
ATAAAGAGGTGAGTAGAATGCCCGTTGTGGTGAATGCGACGGAATTCAAGCAGCGTTTCGGCGCGTATGTCGAGCATGCTCAAAAGGAGCCGGTCGAGATCACTCGTTCCGGCCGTTCTTCGGCTGTGCTGCTCTCCGCCGACGAATTCCGTCGAATGCGGGAGCATGAAGACAAATATTGGGCTATGCTTGCGGCGGAGGCGAAGCGCGGCGGTTTCGCCGGAACGGAGGAGTCCGCGGAGTGGCTGGCCGAGGGAATGCGCCGTTGTGACCTGCATGAGGAAGCTTAACCTGACAAAGGACTTCATGAAGTTCTGCGACGTCCTTCCGCCGAAACAGTTCAAACAGGTCGTGGCGAAGACTTTGGCGCTCGCATCGAACCCTCGCCCGCACGACAGCATCGAGCTGAAGGGATCCTCGGGGCAGTTTCGCGTCGACATCGGTGAATATCGAGTAATCTACGAGTTCGACAAGGAGGAAGTGCGCGTCTGCGTTATAGACAAAAGGAACGACGGACAGGTATACAGGAGCGGATAGGATAGTCCTGCGGAATGAAAAGCGGTCCGCTCATACAGCGTCACTCCCTTGTCGAAAACAGAGCATCACGGGGCGGGCGCCTCGTCGATCTCCCGCAGCCTCTCAAGCCACCTCGCGATCATTCCCTCCTCGAAGGCCGAAACGAGCACCCCTTCGCAGAACCTGTCCATGCGGATCGTCGCCATGATCATCGCCAGGATGCGCCGGGAGTCGAGCGCGGCCGCGTCGGCGTCCCGCATTCCGTCGAAGCTCCATTCGACGCCGTGTGTTTCGAGTATGCTCCGGTACTCTTCGAGGCCGAACTCCGGGTGCGTCGCGGAGAACCGGTAGAATTCCTCCACGAATTCCGTCGCGGCGGGGTGCTGCGCCATGTACGGCGGAGGCATGGGATTTCCGGCCGATCCGTTCCCGTGGGTGCCGACAATCCATTCGCCGTATGATTCCACTGTGGCGAGCCTTTCGATGTGTCTGGTCAGCGACCGGAAGCGTGGAACCGTTCTCTCTTCCGCCGCGAATGCGGTCCACTCGTCGTAGATCGCCCGCAGATCCTTGTCGAGGAACCGCAGCGCCCGCTCCCGAAGATCGGCAGGAACGCCGTAGTACGCCTCCGCGATGCTGCCCGTGATGGCCGCCAAAGTGTCGCTGTCGCCGCCGACGGAGATCGCGGTGCGGATGGCGTCCTCGAACGAAGAGGACTCCAGAAACGCTTCGATCGCCTGCGGTACCGTTTCCTGGCACGTCTCGTTGAATTGGTAGCTCTCCCTGATGCCGTCGATGGTGAAGTCCAGGGGGTAGTAGTCGCGGACGACGGCTTCCCGAATCTCCTCCGGAGTTGCGCCGTTTCGGGCCATGAAGATTGCGACCGCCGTTGCCTCCGCCCCCTTGATGCCCTCCGGATGGTTGTGCGTCACCGCGGTGACGGCTTCCGACATTCGCCGGACCTCGGAGAGGGTCCGCGCGGCGAACCCCGTAGGGCTTACCCGCATGGCCGCGCCGTTGCCGAAGCTGTTGTAGGGGCGGGGATTCGGGCTGAACATCCATTGATGGAACCGTCCTCCGTACCCGCAGTGCGGGTAGCGTTGGCCGATCTCCCGCATGGACTTCACCGTCAAGTCGCCGAGGGCGGAGTAGAACGCGTCGTCACGGTCCGCGGAGCCGGCGCTCCTTTCGGCCTCCATGATCGCCTTGGCGACGGCGAGCGTCATGATGCTGTCGTCCGTGGCGAAGCATGTGTCCGTAAACAGCTCGAACTGCTTGCTCCGATGGTTGTTGAACTCGAATCGTGAATCCGCGATATCGCCGATGATCGCGCCGAGCATGGAGCGTCGCCTCTTCCGACCAGGAGGCTTTTCCCCCGACGACGAAGTGTTCCCGCAAACGCCGGCGATACCTTTTTTCCCGTTTCCAGCATCGGTAATCCCGACCTGTTCTTCATCATATGTGGACTTATCTTAGCGTAACGGAGAGCGTCGTTGTCCTCGATTCAATATATACGTTCAAGTCTTATTGTCAAGTTTTTGACCAGTCGCTGTTTTCAGGCGCGCTCTTCCCAGTTACGGCGTGTACGGCGGTACTCCGCCTTTCTTTGCCGCCTTCTCATTCGATCATCAGAAAAAGGAGAGTGTCTGGACGCCGGTATCGGGAATCCCTCTTGAGATGTAACGCAAAAAGCAATACAATGCGTTCGGGGGTGAGCGGTATGGTGAATGCGACCGTAAATATCAGATTGGAGGCCGAGGATAAGAAGGAGGCCGAGAAGATCTTTGCAACACTAGGCTTGACGACGAGTGAGGCGATTCGTCTTTTCTACAGGCAGACGATTCTGCGCCGGGGGCTTCCTTTTTCAGTCGATATCCCGAACGACGTCACCGTCGCGGCTATGGAGGCGGCACGTCGCGGTGAGCTGGAAACCGGCAGTTTCGAAGAGCTGGGAAGCAGGATTTCTTCAAATGAAAGGCGGGGAAGAGCATGATCATCGGCACGCTGGCAGCTTGCGAACGGTATTATGTGTTGGGGGCGCGCTTCCGGAAGGCGCTCGAATTTCTGAAGGAGCACGACGTTACGGCGATGGAGCCGGGGCGCTACGACATAGAGGGAGACGACGTCTTCGCCCTCGTGCAGGAGTACGTCACCAAGACCATCGACGACTGCACGCTGGAGGCGCATCGGGTGTACGCCGACGTGAACTACGTCGCCGAGGGGTTCGAGTATCTGGGGTACGCGCCGCTTGAACGCGCCGGTGCGCCCGCCGTCGAGTACGACCCGGCGACCGAGGCTGCCTTCTTCGAGAAGGAGTGCGACTTCATCCTTCTGCGGAAGGGCGACATCGCCATCGTCTTCCCCGAGGACGCCCACATGCCGCAGAAGCGCGCCCTCGTCCCGGCGACGGTCCGCAAGGTCTGCATCAAGGTACGGGTAGGCTGAAAGGAACGGAGAGCGAAAAGAACAGTATCACGAGCAGTGCTGACAAATGTTTTTTACACGTGTTATACTCTGCTCTGAAAGGGTGGCCGGGGATGAAACAGCCGGAGATCGATCGCAATAAAATCTACTCCTCGTCGGAGATTATCAAGATCCTCGAAGCAGACGGATGGCAGCTGCACGGAGCGGAGGGGAGCCATTATCAGTTCAAGCATCCCGCAAAAAAGGGCAAGGTAACCGTAAAGCACCCCGATAAAAGTGTCCCCGGTCCTACCGCGAAGTCGATTTGGAAGCAAGCGGGGCTCCTTCAGCCGCCTTCTTCCCGAAAGGAGACGGAGTCATGAACACGCCCGACAGATACCGTTACCCCGCCGTTCTGGGGTATGATGCTTCAACGAATCAGTATTATGTCCTCTGGCCCGACCTTCCCGGTTGCACCACGACCGGAGCAACCGAGGACGAAGCGCTGGAGCACGCGAGAGAAGCCATGTCGCTGCACCTTTGGGGCATGGAGGTCGACGGAGATGAAATCCCGGCTCCCACCCCCTTGCATCGGCTCGACCTGGGCGAATACGTGGAGGAGGGCGAAAAGATCGTCGCCGTGCTGGTCGAAGTCTGGATGCCGTCCTTCCGTGAGAGGATGGAGACGAAGGCCGTGAACAGAACGGTCACTCTGCCCGGGTGGCTGGACAGCCAGGCGAAGCGCGCCGCCTTGAACTACTCGCAGATTCTTCAGGACGGCATCATGGAGCGCCTGAAGATCAGCAGGAAGGTCGTCCAGCGCAAAAAGAGCGGAGCGAAGTCGTTGGTGTGAGAAGCGGAGAAGGAGAAAAGAACGGAGGCATGCGCAATGACGATCTTCCAAAGAGTGGACCGGCTGAAAGCGGCGATCGAAGGGGTGCGTCCGTTCGAGGGAGCGATGCTCGACGAGATACGGAGGTACTACCGTATCGGGCTGACCTGGTCGAGCAACGCCATCGAAGGGAACACCCTCACGGAGAGCGAAACCAAGGTGTTGCTGGAGGACGGGCTCACTGCGGGGGGGAAGCCTCTTCGTGACTCGTTCGAGGCCATCGGCCACGCGGAGGCGTACGACTTCATGTTCTCGCTGCTTCAAAGCGCGAGCATCTCGGAGGAGGACGCGCGGACCATGCACCGGATGTTCTACCGCAACATCGACGAATCCGCGGCCGGGAGCTACCGAAGCCGGGCCGTCCTGATCACGGGTTCGAGCTATCCGGTGACGGAACCGGGCCGAATTTCCGGGGAGATGGCATCTCTCTTCGAATGGGCGAACAGCGAACGCGGCGGATATCATCCGGTCGAGTTCGCCGCGCAGCTCCACAAGCGTTTCGTCTTCATCCATCCGTTCGTCGACGGGAACGGCCGCATCTCCCGATTGCTGATGAACGCCGCGCTGATACAGGACGGCTATCTACCGGCCGTTATACTTCCGATTCTGCGCAGGGAGTATATCGATCTGCTGGAGCGTGCGCGAACCGACGACCGCCCGTTCGCGGAGTTCATCGCCGCGCGGGTTCTGGAGAGCGAGAAAGAGATGCTGCGCCTGCTGCACATACCGGAGGGTCGTTGAAGATAGAAAAGAACAAAAAATACGCTCGAAAAAATACACTGAGTGGGCTCTTTGTTTCCCCTGTATTGAGAAAACTCACGATGATTCTGTGTGGACGACGCCCTCGTCAAGCTCGCGACGCTGCTCGTGAGCCGATCATAAGAACGGGAAAAAGGCTCGGCGGCCTCAAACCGTCGAAAGCCGCGCAGGGTGCATTCTCTCCCTGCGCGGCTTTCAAAGCAATTAAAAGACTCCGTGCATGCTCAGTCCGAGGATGATGATCGTGGCGGGAGCGACGTACTTCACGATGATGGTGAAAATCGCTTGCGTCGTCGAAGAGCGTATCCCTGCCTCGTCGAAGAACTTCCGCATTCCCCACGACCAGCCTACGAAGAGCGTCAGAAGCAGTCCGCCCGCGATCAACGCGTTGTTCAGAACGGCGTCCGCGGTCTCGAAGAAGTCCATCGAATACGCGGAGACGCAGCCGATGGCGAACATCGTGCCGCCGACGGTATAGACCGCTTTTTTCCTCGAAAAGCCGAACTCTTCCATGTAGGAGGCGACCACGGCCTCCGCGCCGCCGAGCCAGGAGGAGAGCGCGGCGAGGTAGAAGAGCACGTAGAACAGAACGCCGAAGAGCGTGCCCATGGGCATCTTGTTGAAGACGTTGGGCATGGTGACGAAGGTGAGTCCCGGGCCTCCGGCGGGCTCCAGGCCGAACGAGAAGACGGCGGGGAAGATCACCAGCCCGGAGAGAAATCCGGCCAGCGTCAGCGCGCTTCCGATGTGGATGCCCTGCTTGAGCAGGCTTTTCTGCTCCTGTTTCAGATAGCTTCCGAAGACGATTCCAGCGGCCATGCCGACCCCGATGGCGAAGAACGCCTGCCCGATGCAGTCGTAGACGGCCCGGG
>LVBO01000065.1 GCA_001604435.1 Synergistales bacterium Syner_01 | reverse complement strand
CCGGCACAGTGACTTCGACGTTCATGATCGGCTCGAGAAGGATCGGGCCCGCATCGAGAATCCCCTTCTTGAAGGAGAGGCGGGCGGCGAGTTTGAACGCCATTTCGGAGCTGTCGACGTCGTGATAGGAGCCGAAGAAGAGCGTCGCCTTGAAGTCGACTACGGGGAATCCGGCGAGGGGTCCCTTGACCATCGACTCGCGGAGCCCTTTTTCGACCGCGGGGATGAATCCCTTCGGGATGGCGCCGCCGACAATATTGTCCTCGAACACAAATCCTGCGCCTCTTTCAAGCGGCGTGTAGCGGATATGCGCGTCTCCGTACTGGCCGTGGCCTCCGGTCTGCTTCTTGTGCTTTCCCTGCGCTTCGGCCGTCTTGCGGATGGTCTCGCGGTAGGGAACCTGAGGGGTCTTTGTGTCGAGGTCGACGCCGTAGCGTTCCTTCATCTTGGAGAGGACGATGTCGATATGCATATCTCCCATACCGGAGAGCACGCTGTCGTTCGTCTCGGGGTTCTTCTCGAAGCTGAGGCTGGGGTCTTCTTCCAACGTCTTTGTAATTGCGTTGCCGAGCTTGTCTTCGTCGGCGCGGCTTTTTGCCGTGATCGCGACGCTGTAGACGGGCTTCGGGAAGTCGATGGGAGGGTACAGCACCGTCGAGCCTTTCATGCCGAGCGTGTCGCCCACCTGGACGCTTTGAAGCTTCGGAAGCGCGAGGATATCGCCGACGACGATTTCTTTGACATCCTTGCCTTCCTTGCCCGTCATAAACTTGAAGGAGCTGATTCGCTCGTCGTCTCCCTTGTTCACGTTGAAAATGTTGTTATCGGAAGTAAGGGTTCCGGAGTTGACGCGGATGAAAGAAAGCTTTCCAACGTAGGGGTCCACCATGACTTTGAAGCAGATGGCGGAGAAAGTTGCGGACGGGTCCGGAGCAACCTCGATATCTTTGTCGCCCTTCTTCGCGGGGCGTGTCCGGGCTTCCAACGGCGACGGGAAAAAGTCGACGATGAAGTCGAGGATCTGATGAACGCCCACATTCTGCGTGGAAGAACCCGGAAAAACAGGGAGCAGAAGACGCGCGGCGATCGCTTTCCGAAGAACGGGGAGCAGCTCGTCGTCGGAGATCGTCTCTCCGTCGAGGTAGCGCATCATAATCTCGTCGTCGGCTTCCACTACGGCTTCTACCAGCGCTTCCCTGGCCGAAGCCACGTCGTCCGCCATGTCGGCGGGCACATCGCCCTCGGTAAACTTTCCGCTTCCGTTGGTTTCATATATATACGCTTTGCCGCGGAGAACATCGACGACGCCTTTGAAGGACGACTCGCTTCCTATAGGGAGAAAGACGGGGACGGCCTTCTCGCTGTAATCCGCCTTGATATCGGAAAGCACTTTGCCGAAATCGGAATTCTCACGGTCCAGCTTGGAAATGTAGAACGCGACGGGAAGTCCGAACTCCTCTCCCGTCTCCCAGGCCTTGTCCGTCTGCACTTCGATGCCGCTCGTTCCGCTCACCGCGATGACAAGGGTATCCGCGACGCGTACTGCCGAGCGCATCTCTCCTACGAAATCGGCAAACCCCGGAGTATCCAGGGCGAAGAGGGTCTTTCCGTTCCTCTCCATTGTCATGAGCGATGTGTTGATCGAGATCTGCCGTTTTTGTTCTTCCTGACTGAAATCGCTGACGGTGTTGCCGTCTTCGACCTTACCCAGTCTGGTCGTACTGCCGCTATCGAAAAGCATGGCCTCAACGAGACTGGTCTTTCCTGCGCCTCCATGAGCCGCGATGGCGAAACTGCGAGTGTTCTCAGGCTGACGGGTTCCCATTGCCAACTACCTCCTCCGGCGTTTCGTTCCTGCCTCTGCGCTACGGCAGGGCAACTTGAATATCTTACGCATAATGCTTCCGTTAGTCAACGAACTGTAAAAAATCTCTTTTCAAAAGCCGACAAAATACATCCCTTGAAAAAAAGAAATATGGTTCATGGTTTTGCATTCAACATCTTCTCGATCAACTCTCCGACGACTGCGGCATCCGCCTGCCCGCGAGCCTCCTTCATAACGAGTCCGATCAGGAATTTTTTCTTCTTCCCCTTTTCGTCCTTGCTTCCGAGTATTTCGGCGACGACGTCGGGAGCGGACGCGAGCACGGCGCGGACAGTATCGGCAAGCGCGTCTCCGGAGAGCTTCCCTCCCACGCCTCCGCTTGCATCCAAGGCCTTTTCAAGAGAGAGACCTTTTTCGATCATCGCGTTGAAAGTCTCTCTTGCTGCGGTCGTCGAAAGTTTTTGCTCGTCCACCAGACGCACAAGAGAGCCGAGCTCTTGGGGGCGCATGGGAAATGCGTCGATGGATATGCTTCGTTCGTTTAAGACTCTGAGCACCTCGGTACGAACCCAGTTCGAAACCCTGGCGGGAGAGGCCCCGCTCCGGACGCAGCTCTCGAAGTATTCCGCAAGCGGCATCGTCTCCGCGAGGAGAGCGGCGTCCGCTTCCGGAAGCAGGTATTCATTTCGGAAACGCATCTCCCGCACCCAGGGCATCTCCGGGAGCGACGACCGCACTTTTTCCAGTAGAGAGGGCGAAGCTTCAATCGGGGGGAGGTCGGGATCAGGGAAATAGCGGTAGTCGTGAGCCGCCTCCTTGCTGCGCATCGAGGTGGTTGTGCCTTCCCCGTCGTTCCAATGCCTGGTCTCCCGTTCAAGAGCCCCTCCTGCTTCCATGACGCCGATCTGCCGACGAATCTCGTATTCCAAGGCGCGTTCTATCGCTCGAAGCGAGTTCATATTTTTAATCTCCGAGCGCTCTCCCCAGTAGAGAATCTCGCCCGTCGCCGAGTCCGTCTTCTGTAAAGAAATATTCGCGTCCACGCGCATGGAACCGCGCTCCATGTCGCCGTCGGAGACGCCGAGATAACGGACCAGCCTGCGCAGAGAGGTCACATACTCCCGAGCTTCGCCCGGCGAACGAAGATCGGGCTCCGAAACGATCTCGGCGAGCGGGACGCCGCCACGGTTATAGTCGACGAAGGAGAACTCCGCCCCTTCGAGACGGCCGTCCGCGGCCGAATGCACCAGCTTTCCGGCATCCTCTTCAAGGTGCAGGCGGGTGATCCTGATTCGCTTCAGCGTGTCGCCGTCACCCGAGATGAACAGCTCTCCTCCCTCGGCGAGAGGGAGATCGTACTGACTGATCTGATACGCTTTCGGCAGATCGGGATAGAAGTAATTCTTTCTATGAAAGACGGTCTTGTCTTTGACTGTGCATGAGAGCGCCATGGCCGCCTTGATCCCGAGCTCGACAGCCTTTCCGTTGAGCACGGGAAGCGCTCCGGGCAGACCGAGGCAGACCGGGCAAACGTTCGTGTTCGGCTCCGCGCCGATGTAGTCCGTGGAGCATGAGCAGAAAATTTTCGTTGCTGTCGCCAGCTGGACGTGAATCTCGAGACCGATGACCGGCTGGTAGGTATATTTCATCTTGCCTCCCCCCTTTCCGAACCGGCGATCCGGGCGCCGGCCGCTCGATCCGTAGAGGCTTTCGCACACCCGCATGGAGCGATTTTCGCCGTGCCGAGCTTTCTCTCAAGTACCGCAGCGGTCGAGAGGAGTTCCGGCTCCCCCCACTTCGGAGCGATGAACTGAACTCCTACGGGGAGGGGGTTTTCGCCGGATGTGAAGCCCCCGTTCAGCGAGAGAGCCGGGAGTCCGGCGAGGTTTACCGGAAGAGTGAAGACGTCGGCCAAATACATCTGGATCGGATCGTTCACAAGTTCTCCCTTTCGAAATGCGGGAGAAGGAGCCGTAGGAAGGGCGATGAGATCGCACCCGGCGAATGCGGCGGCGAACTCTTTTTTCATGAGCTGCCGGACTTTCTGGGCGGTCAGGTAGTAGGCGTCGTAGTATCCCGAGCTGAGGACATACGTTCCCGTGAGAATCCGCCTCTTCACTTCGTTGCCGAAACCGGTACCCCTTGTCTTGAGATAGAGGTCGATCAGGGATTGTTCATCCGAGGAGAGGCCGTAACGGACTCCGTCGAACCGGGCAAGGTTGGAGCTTGCTTCGGCGGGGGCGAGGATGTAGTAGCAGGGCAGGCCGAATTCCAGGGAAACGGGAAGGGATATTTCAACGATCTCGGCGCCTTCCTCCCGGCAGATGGCGAGCGTCTTTTGAAGAACGTCATCCACTTCGGCGGAGACGGAGTCTTTCCTGTTCCGCAGCTCTTTCACCACGGCGATTCTCTTCCCGGCGAGAGGCGCGTTTTCCCGCCCCGGAGCCTTCCAAGGCGCTAGAGACGCAAAATAGTCGGGGCGCTCTCTTCTGCTTGAGGTTGCGTCGCGGGGGTCGGGGCGCGCGATCACGGAGAGTGAAAGTGCGAGATCTTCCACAGTGCGGGCGAACGGGCCTATCTGATCGAGCGAGGAGGCGAACGCCACAAGCCCCCATCGGCTCACAAGCCCGTATGTCGGTTTCAAGCCGTAAATGCCGCAGAAGGAGGCCGGCTGACGGATCGAACCTCCGGTATCGCTCCCGAGGGCCAGCGGGGTGTATCCGGCCGCGACGGAGACGGCGCTGCCGCCGGAGCTTCCCCCGGGGACGCGCTCCGTATCCCATGGGTTCGAGGCCGGTCCGAAGGCCGAGAACTCCGTTGAACTCCCCATGGCGAATTCATCCATATTGCCCTTCGCGGCAACAACGGCTCCGGATGCCTCAAGCAGCTCGGTCACCGTAGCGTCGTACGGAGGAATCCACCCCTCCAGAATCCTGCTCGAGCAGGTCGCGGGCATTCCGCGGACGCACATGTTGTCCTTGAGCACAACAGGCACTCCGGCAAGCGGACCGGGGTCTTCCCCCCTCGCGACGGCCGCGTCGACAGCTGCGGCATGTTTTCGGGCGATCTCCGGAGCGCGATGCAGGAGGGCGTGCAAAGAGGGTTCGAGACTTTCCGCTCGCTCATAAAAAGACGTGAGAATCTCTACCGCGGAAAAATCGCGCTTCCGTATTCCTCCGACGATCTCGGCTGCCGAGAGCGAAGAGAAGCTCATGACGAAACCCCCTCTTCACCGCACGGGGAGGAAGAACCCTCTCCGCCGTGCTGCCCTAGAATTCTCGGCACGACGAAAAAGGAGTCCTTTCTTCGCGGGGCCGAACCAAGAACGTCCTCCCGCACGCTCGAAACGATCGGAACATCTTCCCGAGCCGGTGGAATCTCCGTATCCGAAAAGAGAAACGGATCGACGGCGTCGAGATCGAGACGTCCTTCTTTTCCAGCTGCGGAGAGCACGTTGAAATGCTCAAGGATGGCTCCGAAATGCTTGACCAGCCCATCCATTTCTTCGTCTTCAACACGGAGCCTGGCGAGATCGGCGACGTGCCGCACCGCCTTCGTATCCAGCGCATATGCGCCGGGGTCGCTGGGTGTCATTGCGTTCAAACCTCCTGATTAGCAGACGGCGAACGGTGGTACGGTTGCTCTTTTCAAGCGGCTTCAGGAAACTCGCGCCGAAAAACACGCGGAGGAAAACTTTCACTCTCTTTGTTTCCCGAAGTGAACGCTCGGAATCACTTCGCATACCATTCCGC
>LVBO01000064.1 GCA_001604435.1 Synergistales bacterium Syner_01 | reverse complement strand
TCGCGGCTGGGCGCCATGACCGTGGTGCGCTCGTGCATCTGTCCCTCGGCCATGATGTTCGTGCCGCCCGCGGCCCTGATATCGGCGGCCAGGATGATCTTCGCCACGCCGGGCATCTTCTGGGCCTCGGAGATGTCGATATCCAGGATCTTCGCGTGGTGCGCGACGCGGGGCTGCACCATGGCGACGTGGAGGGTCTCCGCGGGCATCTTCAGCTCCTGATCGTCGCCGTAGTCCGCGAGGCCGCATACCTTCGCGAGCGCCGTCGGGCGGACGACCGGTTTCCCGTAGTAACCGTCAACCGTGGAGAAGGAGGGGCCGATCCGGTCGATCGTCGTCTCGCCGCGGACGACCTTCGCCGCTTCCATGACGGCGTCGACGATCTGCTTGTACCCCGTGCAGCGGCAGACGTTCTTATGCTTCTGGAACCACGCCCGAACCTCCCGGCGCGTCGGGTTTTTGTTCTCGAGAAAGAGGGCGTACGCCGAGACGATGAATCCCGGAGTGCAGAAGCCGCACTGGACCGCGCCCAGCTTCATGAAGGCGACCTGCAGAGGATGCAGATGATCCGGCGTGCCGATCCCCTCGAGCGTGATGACTTCGCTGTATTCGGCGATCTTGCCGACCTTTCTTGTGCAGGAACGCACGACTTTGCCGTCGAGAATCACCGAACAGGCGCCGCAGACGCCCGTTCCGCACCCGACCTTGACGCTCGTCAGTCCGAGACGCCGCAGAACGTCCGACAGAGAATCCTTCACCGGATCGCAGATGAATATCCGGTTCGCGCCGTTGATCTTGAGCCACATCTTTCGAAAAGCCACAGCGGTACCCCCTTTATGTTTTCTTCCGTACTACTTGCACTCATTCAGATAGCTGCACACGTATTCGGCGACTCCGGCGCACCGGATCTCGAAAGCGACACCCGCCGGAACCATGAAGAACTCTCCCTCTTTGTACCTGGACCATTCTCCGTCCGGATCGAGCCGAACCTCGACGATGCCGTTCGTCATCTCCATCTTCTCCTGCGTCGAGGTTGAGAACGAATAGCTCCCCGGCAGCATGATCCCGACAGTCTTCCGTTCCCCGTCGGATGTCCAGAACGTCCTGCTGGTGACCTTTCCGCCCTCGTAGATGTTCCCTTTCACCGCCATGTCGACCGTCTTGAACACATCCACACGAACCAGCTCCTCTCGGATAGGCGCGCCTCGGAAAGAGAGGGGCGCTTCATAGTCCACTCAGTATAGAAAGAGCGTGGTGGCATATGCAATATTTTGACATTTGTGACCGCTTATGTTTCTTTATGGGCGATTTTGCTTACTTTTGACAAAACGCGTTTTTCTCTTCAGGATATCCGGTGTTAAGTCGGAGAGGCGTTCCGGAAAGATGTGTATAAAGAAGCGTGCGCGTTCAGAAAAATGTTTTTTTGTTGGTAATGAAGTGGGAAATGGAGTATAATGACCCCGGCGAGGAGATGTTTGTGAAACGAGCAACATCCTTGCGGAGGGCCGGCGGAATGGCCCATGAATAGAGAAGCCTCCGAGCCGTACTTCCTACCGGGTTAGCGCCCTACGGAATGCGGCCGTCAGGGTATGTTTGGAAACGGACATGCCTCCCGTGTTTGGCAAGGAGGACGAATGCACCCGAGAGTTACTCAACGGGGACCGTCGTCTTTGCTGACCGGCGGTCCCCGTTGTTTTTTCCAATGCTTGAGCGAAGGAATGAGAACCGATGGAGAAAGAAATAGTTCCGGTGGAGCTGGCGGTGGGCAGAGCGATCGCGCACGACCTGACGCTCATCGACCCGGAGAGCGGTTTCAAGGGAGCGAAGTTCCGCCGGGGGCATACGATCCGCCCCGAGGACGTGCCCGTTTTGAAACGCATGGGAAAATCGAACATCTCTTTCCTTAGGATGGCCCCGGGGGAAGTGCACGAGGACGATGCGGCGCTCCGCGTCGGACGGCGCGTCGTCGGTGATGGCGTCGTGCTGCGCGGCCCCGAGGAAGGAAAGTGCTCGCTCGTCGCCGAGCGCGACGGGTTGCTCGTCTATCGCGACGAGGATATCGACTTCGTCAACGATGATCCCGACTGGCTTTTCACGACCCTGCCGAACAAAGTGCGCGTCGGGAAGGGCATGACGGTAGCGTCATTTCGAATCGGACCGCTGATGGTGCAGGAGGAGCAGATTTCGCGCGTCGAAGGCATAGGACCTCTTTCGGTGCTTCCGTGGCGCCGTCTGAAAACCGCCCTCGTCACCACGGG
>LVBO01000530.1 GCA_001604435.1 Synergistales bacterium Syner_01 | reverse complement strand
CCCGTCGAGGCCGGTCTTTCTTTGCACCGTGCACGGGGCGGGGTATCGGTTCGTTCGGGAGCGCGGGGAATAACGTTTTCGACAGGTTGTTCAAGATGATTCCCGCGACTCACGGAGAAGGCTTTCATGAATTATTTCCTCTGTGGTATTTTAAGAAGAATAATGGAGATGGAAAAAGAGACATTGTTTTATTTTGTGAAATATTGCCGGAGGTGGGGTAGTGGTACGTATTCATGGAATGCACGCTGACGAAGACTCTCCGCTCTTTTCGGGGTGTTCGAAAGGGAAGGAGCCCCGTCCCTTCGGCGTAACGTGCCGAAACCTGATAACACAAGAGTATTACCCTTTCTTCAAGACCGACGTCTCTTTCCGACGACTACTGGAGTGCAATCCCCTCTTTGCGCAGCTCTTCGGTGTCGAGGGCAGCGAGGCCTTTGAAAACACGTCCACAGCGGAGGTTCTGTTTCCTCCCCCGGCTTTACGACGGACGATCCTGGAACGCTTCGAGAAAGGGTTTTTGGACAGATTCGAGGCCCTCTTCCGACGAAAGGACTCTTCATCCTTCTGGGGAGAGCTGTCGGCGGTTGTTTCTCCGGACGGCAGCTGTATCGGAGGCATCGTGCGCGATGTGACGGAGCGCAAGAAAAACGAACTTTGGCTGAAGGAGCGGAACAGCTCGCTCTCGATGCTTGCCGAGATAGGGGCGGATCTTATGGCCGAGCTGGATACGGATTCGCTCCTCCAGAAGGTCCTGAGGTACGCCACGTCGGCGATGAACACGGAGCACGGCTCCATATCGTTCGTCGATTTTGACACAAAAGAGCGTTATGTCAGATGGTCGCAGGGGCCGATTCTTTCCGCTTTCCAGGGAGTCCGCATTCCTTTCGGGATGGGTTTGGGCGGCGAGGTCGTCTCGGCAGGCAAACGCAGAATCGTGCATGATTATCGCAACTATGGCAACAGACTGCCTCACCATGACTTCGACTGTATCGCGACGGCGGTGGGAGTGCCGCTGCGCTGGAAGGACGAAGTTTTCGGCTACCTCTCCATTTATTACGAAGGAGAGCCTCGGGAAATAGAGG
>LVBO01000529.1 GCA_001604435.1 Synergistales bacterium Syner_01 | reverse complement strand
TCTTTGCAGAAAGTGCCGTACGTGCAACTATCCCGTGTGCGCCTTCGCCGCGAGGTAATGGAACCCGCCGCGCTCCTTCGCACTCGGGGAGTCCGTCCCACGCCGCTGCGAAAGGAAGCGCTCGCGCTTCTTTTCGCAGCGGGAGTTCCCCTTTCTCTCAAAACTCTGTCCGAGCGCTTCCAAGGGAAGCCCCCGGACAGAGTTTCGTTGTACAGAACTCTGACGCTCCTGGAGCTGAAAGGCATCGTCCATAAAGTTCTCGGAGCGGACGGGGCTTGGCGATACTGTGCTCACCCTCCCGAAGAGAGCGGCTGCCCGGGGAATCACGCGCACTTTCTTTGCCTGGAATGCGGCGTCATGATCTGCCTGCAAGACCAGCCTCTACCCGTGCTTACGCTTCCCGACGGATGCGTGGTGGAGGGCAAACAGCTGCTCGCCTACGGTCTTTGCAGGGAGTGCGCATCGCACCGCAAAAAAGGAGAATAAGCGCTCCGTTCAACGGACGCGAAGCCCGAGTCGCTTCTCCCCTTCTTCCGAAAGCCCCAGATCGGGAAGTATTTTTTGTAAATACTCCTCCGAGCCGGCCCCCGAAAGGAAGCCGTTTACCTTCGCCGCTGCGGGAGAGTTCATGAAATCCTCTCCATTGGTGTAGCTGTTCATGAAATCCGTCATCAGCACGTGCTCTTGCCGCAGATAGTACTTCTGGTGATAGTCTTCCGCCGGATAGAAACGTTCGAGCGGCTCTATCGAAGTGCGCACCCCGCCTCCAAGAGACGCCTTCGTTTTTTCACGGCTCTTCTCCGCGGCAAGACGCTGCTCTTCGTTCGCAAAAAAGACGGCGGAACGGTATTGCGTCGACCAGGCGGGAGCCGAGGGGTTATGACTGCTCCAGAAGACATCCAGCAAATCCTCGTACGAAAGCGCCTCTGGATCGTAATCGATCTGCAGAGTCTCCGAATGATCTCCTATATCCTCGTACGTAGGGTCCGGCGTCGTTCCACCCGCGTAGCCGACGCGGGTGCGGATCACGCCTTCAAGAAGCCCGAACCGGGCATCCGGCCCCCAAAATCAGCCAAGCGCGAAGGACGCCGTCTGAAAAACCTCCGGAGCGCGCACATCCAGAGGAGGCCTGGAAACGGCATACGCCTTCTCCGCGGAGAAAAACAGCGCGAAAGGAAGCAACACACTCAGTATTCTCATCTCTTTCACCTCCACAAATATTTTACCTAAATAGTATCATACACTATTTTATCTCTTTTCGTACCTTGTTACGAGTCGGCAATATTGCGGAAATGGTAGAATGATTCGTATCATCGCCCTTCATAAGAAAGGGAGAAAGGAGACGCCATGAAAGAATCATCCGTGGATCTGTATTTTTTCTCGGGTACAGGAAACACCCTCCTCGCTGCTCGGGCGGTAGCCGAAGGACTTCGTACAGGAGGAAAATCGGTCCGTTTGCTCCGCCTTGAAAAGGGTCTGTCGGCGCCTGCCGGAGACACTGCGCTCGGCATCGCCGTTACGACCGCATGTTTTTCGACCTATCCGTTCGCCTGGGAGGCTTTGGAACAGCTTCCGGCAGGAGACGGACAGAGCGCGTTCGCGCTCTCCACGATGGGAGGATTCTCGGGAGGACTTCGTTCGCCTCTTCGTAAACTGCTCGACGGAAAGGGGTACAGGACGCTCGGGTACGCGGAGTTCGTTATGCCGTCGAACTACGCGAACAAGAGCATCCCTTTTGAGGAGAACCGGGTCAAAATCGGCAAGTGCCAGGAGCAGAGCCGGGACTTTGCACGCGCGCTTCTCGAAGGGCGGGCAGAATGGCGCTCCGGAGGGCTGTTTTCGCCGTTTTTCAACTGGTTGGCGCGAAAGAAAGCGCCGTGGAAGATGATGAAACGCTCGTTCCCTCTGGAAGTCGACAAAGACAGATGCATTCAGTGCGGGAAGTGCGCCCGCCTTTGCCCCGCGAAGAACATCGCGATGGAGGAGTACCCGCGTTTTCTTGATCATTGCGTCGTCTGCCAGCGATGCGTCGCTTTCTGCCCTCCCGCCGCCATCGGAGTCCGCGGGAAAAAGTACGAGCAGTACAGGGCGGTCGAGTACGATACGCTCGTCTCGGACACATTGTAGGGAGAAAAGCCCATGCAGCATCGTCTCAAAATCTACATGGAAAAACCGATTTCCTCCGTCTGCTGAAGCGGTTTCCTGTACGGAAGCGAGGAGATGGCCTCCTTCCCGCAGGCAACCGCCCGTGCGGCGGTGGGAGCGCTTATAGGTAAAATTCGCGCGCAGTACGGAAAGAGCGTAGAGACGAATATCTACGACCCTCGCTGTTTGTTCTGGTTCTTCGACCTGGTCCGTTTTAACATCCGCGCGGAACCGACGTGGGTGTTCGACGGGAAACTGCTCTTCAGGGGGGTTCCAAGCTGGGAGGAACTGCGGGAAAAAATGGATGCGACGCTCTGAACCGACCGGCCCGTCGGCGAACCGGGGGGTCAATGGAGAACGTGCTGGAAGGCTTCATCCGCACACTCTCCGAATGCAGTAAAAAAAGAAGCTCCCTTGACCGGACTCTCCGCGTTTACTCGGCGCAGACCGGGCAGGGAAGCTTTTCTTGTCCGTTCGAAACCGCTACGGGCGTGCGCGGCACTCGCTGTACAGAGGTCGCCATTC
>LVBO01000063.1 GCA_001604435.1 Synergistales bacterium Syner_01 | reverse complement strand
AAGTTTTACTGCCTGGAGATGTTTCCGTATCCCAGCGGCGCGTTGCACATGGGGCACCTGCGGAACTACTCCATAGGCGACATGATGACCCGTTTCCTGTGGAAACGGGGGTTCAACGTCCTCCATCCGATCGGATTCGACGCGTTCGGCCTCCCGGCCGAGAACGCCGCGATGAAGTACAAAACTCCCGCCCACAAGTGGACCTGGGAGAACATCGAACACATGACGGAACAGCTCAAACACATGGGATGCAGCTACGACTGGCGGCGAAGAGTCGAGACCTGCAACCCCGACTACTACAAGTGGACCCAGTGGATCTTCCTCCAGTTCTTCAAGAAGGGGCTGGCCTACAGAAAGAACGCGCCGGTGAACTGGTGCGAGAGCTGCAACACGGTGCTCGCCAACGAACAGGTCATCAACGACGGCCACTGCTGGCGATGCAACACGCCGGTCGTCAAGCGCAACCTGGAACAGTGGTTCCTGAGGATCACCGACTATGCCCAGGAGCTGCTCGACGATCTGGACAACCTGCCGGGGTGGCCGGACCGCGTGAAGACCATGCAGCGCAACTGGATCGGCCGCTCCGAAGGCGCCCGCCTCACTTTCACCGAGCAGAGCGGCGGAGAGCGGATCGAAACCTTCACCACCCGCTTCGACACGATCTACGGAGTGACCTTCCTCGCGCTCGCGCCGGAGCATCCGTTCGTCGAGAAGATGTGCGCGCTCTCCCCGAAGGGCGACGAGATCAGGGCGTTCGTCCAGAAGTGCGTCGGCCAGAGCGCTATCGAGAGAACAGCCGTCGGCGGCGAGAAGGAAGGATTCTTCACCGGATTCTCGGCGGTCAATCCCGTCACCGGCGAAGCGGTTCCCATACTGATCGCCAACTACATCCTGATGGACTACGGTACAGGCGCCATCATGGGCGTTCCGGCGCACGACCAGAGGGACTTCGAGTTCGCGCGCAAGTACGGTATCCCGGTGAAGGTCGTCATCCAGCCGCAGGGGGAATCGCTCGACGGCGCGACGATGGAGCATGCGTTCGAGGACGACGGAATCACCTGCAACTCCGGAACCTTCGACGGCCTTCCCACGGCGGAGGCCATCCCCGCCATGATCGAATGGGGCGTCGAGAAGGGATTCTGCTCCCGGGAGGTCAACTTCCGGCTTCGCGACTGGCTCATCTCCCGCCAGCGCTACTGGGGAGCCCCCATTCCCGTGGTCTACTGCGACTGCTGCGGCATCGTGCCGGTTCCGGAGGAAGAGCTCCCCGTCCTTCTTCCTACCGAGGTGAAAATCGTCGAAGGCGGCAAGTCGCCGCTGACCGAAGACCAGGAGTGGCTTTCCGTTCCCTGCCCGAAGTGCGGCAAGCCGGGAAGGCGCGAAGCGGACACCATGGATACGTTCATCTGCTCTTCATGGTACTTCTTCCGTTACTGCTCGGCGCGCGACGGCGCCGCCGTCTTCAACGTGGACGAGGCGAACTACTGGATGGCCGTGGACCAGTACATCGGCGGCATCGAGCACGCATGCCTCCACCTGATCTACGCGCGCTTCTTCACCAAATTCTTCGCCGATCTCGGTCTCTGCCATGCCCGCGAGCCGTTCACGAATCTCCTCACGCAAGGGATGGTCATCAAGGACGGCGCGAAAATGTCGAAGTCCCTGGGAAACGTCGTCGACCCGGACGAGATCATCAACACCTACGGCGCCGATACGGCGCGGCTCTTCATCCTCTTCGCGGCGCCTCCGGCCAACGACCTCGACTGGTCGGAACGCGGCGTCGAAGGGGCGCACCGCTTCCTGAACAGGGTCTGGCGTCTCGTGGAAGAGAATATGTCTCTGCTGTCCGCGGCGCGGGGGCGGGAATCCCTCCCGATGGGGCGCCTCTCCGAACAGCGGATGCGCGACCTGAAGCGGAAGATCCACACGACGATACGCGACGTTACGCGGGACATCGCCGACGAAAAAC
>LVBO01000528.1 GCA_001604435.1 Synergistales bacterium Syner_01 | reverse complement strand
TTCGATATAATGTCTTTTTCCGTCGGGTACGGAATGCGGCGCCTCCACGGCAAGCATCCCGTCGGCGCGATTGTAGGACAACACCAGGTCGGAAGGCGGATGCGCCATTCCGGAGCCGGAGACGGCGAGCACCGCAAATACTCCGAGAAGACAGCAGAGCATCACTTTTTTCATTGCGCTTCACTCTCCCTTTTCCGTACGATTTGAACTGCTACAACATGGTAATTTTATCACAAAAAGAGAGTGTGAAGCAAATGTATTGAGAAGATTCGGCTGCGCTCCAAGAGGTGATCGAATGAACACGGCATCGCTGAAAAAATGGTTTCGAGCGCTCGCTCCCATCGGCGCGCTCCCGGAGGGAGGGGTCACCCGGCTGGCCTACTCCGCCGAAGAGGATCTCATGTTCGGCGCGACAGCGGGAATCGCCCGGCAGATCGGGCTCTCCGTCACCGAGGACTGCGCCGGAAACATGTTCATCTCGTTCCCGGGACGCGAAAAAGAACCGTGCCACCTGATCGGCTCGCACCTGGACTCGGTTCCCGGCGGCGGGCGTTTCGACGGCGTGGCGGGCGTACTCGCCGCTCTCCTCGTGATGGATAAGATACGGAAAAACGGAGAAGACCTTCCTGTCCGCGCCGCCGCCTTCCGGGCCGAGGAATCGAGCCTCTACGGACTTGCTACGGCGGGAAGCGGCGTCGTCGCGGGAAGCGTAAATATCGCGCACTTGAAGAATGCCCGGTCGCTTTCCGGAGAGAGCCTGTACGACGCGATGATACGGAAGGGGTACGCTCCGGGAGCGTGCCGATTGGAGCATGCGCTCGACTTCATGGAGCTGCATATCGAGCAGGGCAGAGTGCTCTTCGAGGCAAAAGAGCCGCTGGGCGTCGTCACGGCGATCGCCGCACCCACGCGCCTCAAGGCAACGGTTCTCGGACGCCAGGATCACTCGGGAGCAACCCCGATGGACCTGCGTAAGGACGCGCTCTGCGCGGCCGCCGAAATCATCCTCGCGACGGAAGCGGCGGGGCGTGACGAGATGCGCTTCGCGACCGTCGCGACCGTGGGCGTCGCGGACGTCGTCCCCAACGCGCTCAACGTGGTCCCGGGAAGCGTCGAGCTCAGGATCGACATCCGGGGGATCCGGCGCGAGAGCATCAGGAGGACGGTCGGGAAGGTCCAGCGAGCCATCGAGGAGATCGCAGCTTCGCGAGACCTTTCGTGCACGACCGAAACGCTCTCCTCCATGGATCCGGTGACGCTGGCTCCGTCCATGATCGATTCGCTCTCCGAGGCCGCTTCCGAGACAGGCGTTCCCTTCCGGAAGATGGCGAGCGGCGCAGGGCATGACGCGATGAAAATAGCGCCCGTCGTGCCGACAGGCATGCTCTTTATCCCCTGCGACGAGGGGATCAGCCACAATTCCGCGGAAAACGCCTCGCTCAACGATGTTGCTCTCGGCGCGGAGGTTCTGCTCAAGAGTATTCGGCTGAGGAGGCTCTCCATTGAGAAAACGAACGCCGAAACGCCCCGGAGGACAGAATCCGCGCCGTGATGGTGCACTTGCTTGCATTATTCCTTTTTTGCCACCTCCATATAACGGAACCATATTATTCTGAAGAGCAAAAAGAGTAAATTGACGAAATTCCTCATTTTGACTTGAATTACACCTTCAATTATGGTAGTTTAAATACGAAACATACGTGCTGCTCTTCGTTTCTTTTTTTACTTTTTCAGCCTCGTTCTTCCGCTCAGGTTTCCGGGGTTGTTCTTCGAAGTACGGATCTTCCAAAGTCCAGAGAAAAGGAGGTGTTATGTATGAACACCGCCACAGTTATTTGGCTTGGAATCATGGCAGTCATCGGCGCAGTATTCCTTATCATGAAGAAGCGCGCAGCCAACAAAGAAGAAGCGTAACGCGTTCTCGCACACTTTCTCTTCAATATTCTCTCTCTTTATTCTCTCACTTTTTCGTTTTTTTCACTGCGCTTGCAATCAGGCGGCTCATATGAGCCGCCTGTCGTTTTTCGCGCTCTTCGCTCGGGAATTAACAAACTCTTCGCGCATCGCCGATACATTCTTATGAGGGGGGAGCGCCATGCAGAACACTCGGTTGAACGAGGCGTCTCCCGTCCTTTCAGTTCTCGCAGCCCAAGGCGGGCGGGTCACTGGAAAGGCGGCAAAGGAACGCCCGAAAAGAGACGGAAGAAAACGCGGTTTCGACGACTATCTCCACAAAGCCGGACACGTATCCCGTGTTGACCTGGAGCCGGAGGCCGACCACGCCGACATCATCGACACTCTTGCATAACCGACGAAACAGCGGCCTCCGCGTTTGGTCGTGCGCGGAGGCCGTATGCCGAAAAAAACGGAGCGTCAGACTCCGGCGGCGGCGAACACCCCGTCCACGATCTCGCGCGCTTCGCTCTGGATGCGGGCAAGATGCTCGTCGCCCAGAAAACTCTCCGCGTAAATTTTGTACACGTCTTCGGTCCCCGACGGGCGGGCGGCGAACCAGCCGTTTTCGGTCGTCACTTTCAGGCCGCCGATGGACGCCCCGTTCCCGGGGGCCGAGGTCAGCCTTGCAATGATCGGCTCTCCGGCAA
>LVBO01000527.1 GCA_001604435.1 Synergistales bacterium Syner_01 | reverse complement strand
CCTCCAGGCGGTTCATCCGCACGTTCCCTTCAACCAGCGTCATCACCGGCCACCCCTGCAGCATCTCGCCGTCCCAGGGGCAGAGGCGCGCCTTGCTCTTCCACTCGTTCACGTCCACCCGCTTCACCGCGTCGAGGTCGAGCACCGTGATATCCGCCGCAGCGCCCTCTTTGATCGCGCCGAGCGCGCGCCACGGACGCGGAAGCAGCGCGGCGGGACCCGATGTGAAGAGGGAGAGCAGGTGCTCCAGCGCGACCGGCTCGCCCAGCTTGAGCCAAGTATCCAGCACCACCGCGACAGAGCACTCGATCGAAGCGATGCCGCAGGGCGCTTCCTGGAACGGGACGTCCTTCTCGTCCATGTGGTAGGGGGCGTGGTCCGTGACGATCGCGTCGGCCGTGCCGTCCGCGATGGCCTCCCAGAGCGCCTTGACGTCCTTGCGCGTCCGCAGCGGCGGGTTCACTTTGTACGTGGAGGAGAAGCGGCTGACGAGGATGCAGTTCTCGTCGAGCGAGAGGTGGTGCGGCGTCACGTCGCAGGTCACCGGAAGCCCTTCCTTCTTCGCCTGCCGCACCGCGTCCACTCCCAGCTCCGTGCTCACGTGCGTGAAGTGGATCNNGCTGAATGTCGATGACCTCCGCGGAGGCCGGCCACCCCTTCATGCCGCTGGAGGCGGAGACCACGCCCTCGTTCACGTGCGCCTTCGCCGTCAGCGAGGGTTCCTCGGGGTGTTCCATGATCCGCACGTCGAGGTCCTTGCTGTACAGCAACGCCGTCTTCAGCAGCTTCGCATCCCATACCGGGGAGCCGTCGTCGGTGAACATCACCGCTCCCGACTCCGCCATCAGGCCGAGTTCGGCGAGCTGTTTGCCCTGCCGTCCCTTGCTCACGCACCCGGAGGGCAGCACCCGCGCGCCTCCGGCCCGTTTCCCGCGGGCGAGAAGGTACTCGACCGTGACCGGGTTGTCCACAGCGGGCTCCGTGTTCGGCATCGTTACGACGGTGGAGTACCCTCCCGCCGCAGCAGCGCGCGCGCCGCTCTCCGTATCCTCGCGCCACTCGTACCCCGGGTCGCGGAAGTGAACATGAATATCTATGAAGCCGGGGCAGAGCAGCTTTCCGCCGAGGTCGTAGACCTCGGCTCCGTCTTCGGGGAGTCCCGATCCCCTGCGGACGATCACCCCGTCCTTTACGAGGATATCCTCGCACTCGCTCCCGAGGCTTCTTCCGTCGAAAATTTTCGCATTTTTAAGCAATATGCTCATCGCGCACCTCCAAGGCAAAGGTAGAGCAGGGCCATCCGGACGGCGACGCCGCTCCGGACCTGACCCAGAATCACGCTGTTCGGGCCGTCGGCCACGGAAGAGGCGATCTCCACTCCGCGGTTCATCGGCCCCGGATGCATCACCGCGGCCTTCGGCGAGGCGAGGGCGACGAGCGAATCCGTCGCGCCCCATCGCCGATGGTACTCGTCGATGGAGGGGATGAGCCCGTCCTCCTGCCGCTCGCGCTGTATCCGCAGGAAGTAGAGGATGTCGGCCCCCCTGACCGCTTCGCGCGCGTCGGACACATACTCGACGCCGAGCGAAGCGGTATCTTCGGGCATCAGCGTCGCCGGCCCGCTGAGCGTCACGGATACGCCCATCTTCCGGAACGCCTGGATGTCGGAGCGCGCCACTCTGCTGTGGAGCACGTCGCCGATCATGGCCATCTTCGCGCCGTCGAGATCGCCGAGCTTCTTCCGGGCGCTGTGCAGGTCGAGCAGCGCCTGGGTGGGATGGCCGTTCGTTCCGTCCCCCGCGTTGAAGACCGAGGCGCGGTGCAGCTTCTTCGAGAGGTAGTCGGGGACGCCCACCGCACCGTGGCGCACCACCACCGCGTCGGCGCCCATCGCTTCGAGCGTCCAGACCGTGTCGCGAAGCGTCTCTCCCTTGCTCGTGCTCGATCCGGAGGCCGACCAGTTCACCACGTCGGCGGAGAGCATCTTCTCGGCCAGCTCGAAGGAGACTCTGGTCCGCGTCGAGTTCTCGAAGAAGCAGTTCACCACCATCTTGCCGCGCAGTGCGGGAACTTTCTTTATCGGACGGTTCATCAGCTCGTCCATGTAATCAGCCTGCTCCAGGAAGAAATGGAGCTCCTCCCTCGTCCAGCCCTCGAGGCCGATGAGATCCTTATGCCTCCACTCCATGTTCCGTACCTCCGTTTCGTTCGCAGATGACGACCTTATCCGTACCGTCGAGTTCCTTCACCCGCACCTCGACGTTCTCCGAGCGCGACGTGGGAATCGTCTTCCCGACATAGTCCGCCGCAATCGGCAGCTCCCTGTGTCCGCGGTCCACCAGCACGGCGAGCTGCACGCGCTCCGGACGCCCCAAGTCGGTGATCGCGTCGAGCGCCGCCCGGATGGTCCGCCCCGTGAAGAGCACATCGTCCACCAGCACCACGCGCTTTCCGGAAATGTCGCCCGGAAGCGAGGTGCTGTGCACCACGGGCTGGTCCGCAAGCGTCGAGATGTCGTCGCGGTAGAGCGTGATATCCAGCTCGCCCGCCGGGACTTTCACCTTCTCTTCGGTCTTGAAGATCTCCCTCAGTCGGGCCGCGAGGTGTACGCCGCGACGCTGAATTCCCAGAAGCACCACGTCGTCGAGCCCCCTGTTCCGTTCGACGATCTCGACCGCGATACGCCGGAGCACCCGCTCCATATCCCCCTCCGTCATGACCGTCGTTTTCTCCGTCCACACTTGTCCGGACTGCGCCTTCACCACGATTCCATCTCCCTTCCGTAAAAAAAGAGCCCCTCTCCCAACGGGAGAAAGGCTCCGACTTCTTTTCCGACAACAGGAAGAGAAGCGTTCCGAACACGCGACCGACAAATAGTGTTGTACATGGCGCCTCCCCCCTCTCTTCAAGCTGGGGGAATGATACCATATTCTCAAAATCTATGCAAGCGGTTGCAAAAGAAAATTCGAGTGAAAGAGTTACCTTTCTCCCTTTTCCGCAACTCTCCGGACAAGGCAACGCAAAAGCTTCGGAAAGACCTCCATGAAGTACGGAAGGTGCAGACGCTCCGTATTCTTATGGGCGTCCTTTCCGAGCGGGCCGAAGTTCAAGATCGAGATGTCCAGCTCCGCGAGCGCCTCCGTCGGCAGGCTGTAGAGCCGTTTCCATCCGGGCATGTTGCCGGCGAACGTCGCCATCTCCCCCGCCTCGCCCTGAAAACCGCAGTAGCTGAGGTCGGAAACCCCCTCGAAGAACGGACGGGTTTCCACCGTCAGTCCGAACCGCTCGCGCGCCTCCCGCACCGTCTCGCGCGCGGCCCGCTCCACCCGGCGCTCCCCTTCCAACAGACCGAGGTTCGCGCGGTGAGGGTACCACGGCGGCAGGAAGCCGAAGACGACAAGCGGCCCGGGCAACCCGCACGCTTCGACCATACCTTCGACGAGCGCGACAGCCTTCGTCCGTTCGTCGGCCCCGGAAGGCGTCCGGGAAAGAACCTCTTCGACGAAGCCGTGGAACCCCGCGCCCAGTTTCGCCTCCGCCATGCTCCGCAGCTCTTC
>LVBO01000526.1 GCA_001604435.1 Synergistales bacterium Syner_01 | reverse complement strand
CACCTCGATGGCCCCCGCGAGGCCGCCGATGGCTCCGGAGAGAATCATCCCCCAGATCATGGCCTTCTTCGGCGGGATGCCGACGTACTCCGAGAAGGAGGGGTTCTGCCCGACGTGGCGCAGCCGGTATCCCCAGCTCGTGTGGTAGAGCATCCACCAGACCAGCACGAGCACGCCGAGCGCGACGAAGAGCCCGATGTTCGCCCGGCTGGGCCGGAGAATGCGGAGCAGCCGCGCCGACTCCTCGATGGTGGGCGTCCTGGGGATGCTCGCGCGCGCGGAGAAGGGGTTCCCCACCAGGTAGGAGGTGAAGTAGATGGCGACGTAGTTCATCAGGATGGTGACGCAGACCTCGTTCACCTTCCAGTACGCTTTCAGCGCGCCGGGGATGGCCCCCCACGCTCCGGAAGCGACCATGGCGACGGCGAAGCAGAGGGGAATATGAACAAGAGGATGAAGCCCGGTGAAGGCGTACCCCGCCCACGCCGCGGCGATGGCGCCCAGGTAGAGTTCTCCCTCGACGCCGACGTTGAAGACGGCGACCTTGGCGGAGACGGCGAAAGCGAGGGCGGTGAGCATCAGCGGAACGAAGCGCTCCATCACGCCGCCGATGTTGAATTTCCCCACGAAGGCTCCGCGGAAGAGCTGATAGTAGGCCTCTACGGGGTCGTAGCCGAGCAGCAGGATGACTCCGGCTCCCAACGCGAGGGAGAGGACGATCGTCATCAGCGTGCTGCCCCACGATGTCTTATACATGCGTTCCGCCTCCAGTCATCAGCAGGCCGAGCTTCTCCTCGTCGGCCTCCGAGGCATCGACCTCTCCGGTGATCCGCCCTTCGAACATGACGGCGATTCTGTCGGAGAGAGAGAGGATCTCCTCGAGGTCCGAGGAGATGAGGACGACGGCCGCGCCCGCTTCCTTGGCGCGGTTCAGCTCGTTCCGTATGGTCTCGATGGAGCCGATGTCCACGCCCCTGGTGGGCTGCGAGGCGAGCAGCACATCCGCCCCCCGGGAAACCTCCCGCGCCACGACGACCTTCTGCGCGTTCCCGCCGGAGAGCCCCGAGGCGGGAATGTCCGCCCCCGCCGGACGGATGTCGTACGACCGGATCAGCCCGTCGGCGAACTCGCGCACCTTCCCCCAGCGCATAACGCCGAGGTTCGAGAGGGGAGGTTCGGTGAACGAACAGGCTGCCAGGTTCTCCTTCACGTCGGAGAGGCGGTCGAGCCCGCGCTGATTCCGGTCCTCCGGAATGTGCGACAGTCCATGCTCCCTGATGCGTCGCGGCGGCAGGTTCTGCACCTCGACGCCGCCCAGCACGACGCGCCCCCGCTGCACCGGTCGGAGCCCGGCGATTGCCTCGGCGAGTTCGCTCTGACCGTTCCCGTTGACCCCCGCGATGCCGAGAATCTCCCCCTTGCGCACGGAGAACGAGACGCCGCGCAGCTTCGACAGCTCCTTCTCGCCGGGGACGAAGACGTTCTCCACGGAGAGAGCGACATCCCCCTTGGCCGCCGGGACGGGCGAGCCGCCGAGGAAGACCTCGCGCCCGACCAT